>DAOUZE010000317.1 GCA_030665765.1 Filomicrobium sp. | reverse complement strand
CGGTGTTGAGCTGTGGGTGCTATGCGGCCGCAAGACCGTCGAAGCTAACAAGACGAAGCGCGATGCTGCCACCCAAGAACTGCGTCAGCGAGAGTTGCAAGTCCTCGCCAAGCGTCACCTCAACGATCTTCGCCGAGACGCCCACATCGAGTACCGCTGAGTGTCAATCGAAACGACCGACAAGATCGTCGAACGCACCATGCCACTGACCCTAACCATGGGAGATCCAGCGGGCATAGGTCCGGATATTACGCTGATGGCGTGGGCCGCATGCCAGTCACGGAGCCTCCCCCCATTTGCCGTTCTCGCCGATCCCAACCTGCTCGCCGCACGCGCAGCCGCACTCGGGATTGATGCCCCCCTACATCTAACCGACAGCCCCCGCGACGGAGCATTAAAATTTAAAGACCAGCTTCCAGTCGTACCTGTTGCCCTGCGCGCCCGTTGTCTGCCGGGCAAACCTGACCCCGCTAACGCTGCAGCCGTGCTATCTTCGATCGAACGCGCTGTTAAATTCGTTCGTGAGCGAAAAGCCGCCGCGATCGTCACAAACCCGATCGCCAAATCCATACTTTACCAAGCCGACTTCAAGTATCCAGGTCACACCGAATACTTGGCCTCGTTAGTTAAGTTGTATCAGCCGGAAGCGCCGCACATCCCGGTCATGATGCTTGCCTCCCCGCAGCTCCGGGTTATTCCCGTTACCATCCATATTCCCCTTGCCGAAGTGCCGAAAACCTTAACCGAGGCATTGATCTACCAGACCGTCCGCATCACCGCGGCCGCGTTGCAAAGAAGCTATGGTATCGACGAGCCATGTATTGCCGTCACCGGGCTAAATCCGCACGCTGGTGAATCAGGCGAACTCGGCAGAGAAGAAATCGAGATCATCATCCCCGCGCTGCACAAATTGCGTGACGATGGCTACAACGTGACTGGGCCCCATCCTGCCGATACCATCTTCCACGACCGTGCTCGCCAAGGCTACGACGCCGCCATTGCTATGTACCACGATCAAGCTCTGATCCCGGTCAAGGCCATTGCCTTCGACACCGCCGTCAATGTTACACTCGGTCTGCCCTTCGTGCGCACGTCTCCCGATCACGGCACCGCCTTTGACATTGCCGCCAAAGGAAATGCATCCCCAGAAAGCCTCATCCAGAGCCTCAAGCTCGCCGCCCAAATGGCTGCACGTCATGCCTCGGCCGACCCCCGATGAAGACACCGAACGGTAGTGACGAGGGCAAAGCAGACCAGCAACAAGATCCCCTACCGCCATTGCGCGAAGTAATCCGGCAGCATGGTCTCAGCGCTCGTAAAACCCTCAGTCAGAACTTCATCCTCGATCTAAATCTAACCCGGAGACTCGCTCGCTGCGCCGGACCATTACAAGATAGCCTTATCGTCGAAATCGGCCCCGGCCCAGGCGGATTGACGCGTGCGCTAATAATGGAAGGGGCCGAACGCATAATCGCCGTGGAGCGCGATGAACGCTGCCAGGCAGCCCTTAGTGAAATCGCTGCGGCCTATCCTGGAAGGCTTCAAGTAAATATGGGCGACGCGCTCGCAACCAACTGGTCCGAGCATGTGGGGGCAGCGGCAGGAAACGTCATTGTCGTTGCCAACCTACCTTACGCAATTGCGACAAGCCTGCTTGTCAGCTGGCTGGAAACCGAGCCATGGCCTCCCTGGTACAAACGCATGGCCCTGATGTTCCAAAAGGAAGTCGCCGATCGCATCGTCGCGCAACCGGGCACGAAAGCCTATGGACGCCTCGCCGTACTGGCCCAGTGGCGGACGACGCCACGGATCGTCCTCAAACTCAAACCGGAAGCCTTCACGCCACCCCCAAAGGTTAGCTCTTCGGTGGTGCTGTTCACACCGCGTACCGAGCCGCACCCTCCAGCATCAGTCAAAACATTGGCACGCGTAACAGCCGCAGCCTTCGGCCAGCGCCGGAAGATGCTCCGCCAAAGCCTAAAGGCGCTGACACCGATGCCCGAGTTACTACTTCGCAAATGCAACCTCGAACCGACCCTACGGGCTGAAGACCTAACCGTAAGCAAGTTCGCAGAACTTGCCGCTGCCTTTGACGGAAGCTGAACCAGCCACACCTTGGTTGCCGATGAATCACGGCCACTCGTTCAAGTTCTAAAGCGCTCACCCAAGTCACGCTGAAGCTGTTCAACAAGCCCCGTTAGCGCCGTCCTGCGCGTTCGCTTTAGCCGCTCGGCAGCAAGCACCACCCGCAGTTGCTCAAAGCTTGAATCTATATTCTCATTGACGATGACGTAGTCGTATTCAATCCAATGACTGATCTCACCGGAAGCCTGCGCCATGCGCAACGCGACGACGTCCGCGCTATCTTGATTTCTCGCTCTGAGGCGAGCCTCCAAAACCAGTGCGCTGGGCGGTAGAATAAAAACCCGCACCACGTCATCGGGCACGTTTTCTGCCAACTGCCGTCCACCCTGCCAATCGACGTCGAATAGAACGTCCTGACCCGCCGAGACGGCATCCTCAACCTGTTTGCGTGGCGTCCCATAATAATTGCCAAAGACCTGCGCCCACTCTAGAAATTCGCCGGCGTCACGCATCCCGATGAAGGTAGGCTCGGCTACGAACCAGTAGTCCTTGCCATCGGTCTCTCCAGGACGGATCGGCCGCGTCGTCACAGAAACTGACAACAGCAGCTCTTCACTTTCCGCCTCCAGCAAACGCCGAGCCAACGTCGTCTTGCCTGCCCCGGACGGTGAAGACAAAGCAAAAAGCAAACCGCGGCGTTCACTCGTTACATAGGATTTCGACACATCGTTACTCTAGATTTTGAACCTGCTCGCGCATTTGGTCGATCTTAACCTTCATCGCAAGCCCTCTCTCGGTTATCGTGGCATCGTTGGATTTAGAGCAAAGTGTATTTGCCTCGCGCTGGAACTCTTGCGCGAGAAAATCAAATTTCCGACCTATCACACCGCCATCGTTCAGAAGGTCCCGAGCTGCGGCGACGTGCGCCCTAAGCCGCTTCAATTCTTCTTCAACATCCACCCGCGTGGCGATGAGAATAGCTTTTTGGTGCAACCTATCGGGGTCCAACTGGTGTTCGGCATCAAACAACCGGGCGACCTGTTCCACCAGCCTCATGCGGATTGCCTCGGCACTACGCGCCGGGGCTGCCTCTACCGTGTCGGTCATTTGCTCGATTTCGTCGACCTGGGCACCAACGATGGCCCTCAACCGTGCGCCTTCTCCTGCCCGCGCCCAAATTAAGGCATCAAGCGCACCTTCAAAGCTTTCAACGATGCTGTCGCCGTCCTCGTCGGCAATCGCCGTGCCCGCCTCGAGATCAACGACATTAAGAACTCCTCGATGACCGAGAAGACTTGCCGTGTCCGGCATCGCCCCACCCGTCAACTCACAAGCACGCTTTGCGGCATTCAACACTTGCTGCAAAACAGCTTCATTAAGCCTGACTTCAACGTCGCCCTGCTGACGCACCATTACCAGGGAGGCATGCAACGTCCCCCGTGAGATCTTTCTTGAGGCAAACGGCCTGAGCTTCGGCTCCAATGCTTCAAGGCCTTGAGGCAGCCGAAGGCGAAGATCAAATCCCTTACCGTTGACGCTGCGCAGCTCCCAGTACCAGTTCGCCCGCTCAGAGCTTCCCTCCGTACGCGCAAATCCGGTCATGCTGTGTACACGCATTTATGGTACCTTAAGCTTGAATCTGAACAAAGCGGTAGAGGCGCTTGAAATGACCAAATAGGTCATGTGTATCCGTACTTCCCATCACCTAAGCCAGGTCGAGCGAAACGACAATCGCCAAACCGACCCTTTAAGGCTAACGGGGTTTGCGCTGCGGCAGGGGCATTCCGCCGGAGGAACTCGCACCGACCGTGACCATCGCGCCGAGCGTGTCCCCATCGGTTGTTTCCGAAGTCGCCACGGCGGCGCTAGCCGACGGTGCCGATGCCTGCGAGGATACATCTCGAACTGGCGCGGAGTTTTCTCCTGTGACAGCAACCACAGGCCCTGCCGATTGGGCGATTGCAGCACGAGCAGCAGCTTCTTTCGCTCGTCGCTTCTCTATCTTTCGCCAGCGCGCCACTGCAGCGTTATGCTCACTGAGCGTTTCAGAGAAGGCGTGCCCACCCGTTCCGTCAGCAACAAAGTAAAGCGCCTTCGTTGCCGCCGGATTTAGCACCGCAAGGATTGCCTCGCGTCCTGGATTGCAGATGGGCGTCGGAGGCAAGCCGTTGATTTTGT
>DAOUZE010000102.1 GCA_030665765.1 Filomicrobium sp. | reverse complement strand
AATCCTGTCTGACGTCAATGATTCCGGGTATCTCCCGCAGGCTTTCCATCAGCGATGCGGCTTTCTCACCCAAAACATCGGAGGCTGGTCCGCTCAGCCGTATTTCGAATAGTCCAGTCTCTGTCGAGCCGAGCCACATCGCCTTCACGCGCGTGAAGGCCTCGGGCAAGTTGTCCTGGGCAAAATTCCGGGTCCGTTCGACCAACGCGGGCACCTGACTGGCACTCTCCGTATTGACGATCAGGAAAGCTAGGTGCGGGTCGGCATCGATTGGTGCCAAGGACAGAAAAAAACGGGGCCCGCCGCCGCCAACATAGGCGATTGCGCCAGTGACCTCTGGGTTGACAGTCTTGTCCTGCAGCCAATTACTGAGCTTGAGAGCGACCGCGGCGGTCTTGTCGCTGCGGCTGCCGGCCGGCAGGTCGAGATAGACCAGATACTGGTTGCGGTCGCCTGCTGGAAAGAATTCCTTGACGATGCTTTGCGACGCGTAGACCGCAGCGAAGAAGGCAGCAATTGTGCAAGCCAGTACAACGAAGCGGGCCCGCAGCATGCGTTGAAGCAGCGATCTGTAAACACGATAGAACGTTCCACTATAGGGATCGGCAAGTTGGCCTTCAGCTGTTGGCTCCCTTAGTTTGACCTTCATGAACCAGAAGCACATCAACGGCGTCATCATCATCGACAGAAACCAGGATGATAGCAGCGTGATGATCAGTACCTGGCCACGCGACCGGGTGTATTCACCGGCCCCGCCGATAGCGAGCGGTATCGGCGCGAACGCCAGAATCGTTGTCAACGTGGACGTCAGCAAAGGTATGGCCAACGTGCGCCCGGACGTCAGCGCCGCTTGTCGCCGATCCTCACCGTTCTGCAGGCGGGTGCGAATATCTTCGGCGATCACGATCCCATTGTCGACGAGCATGCCTAGCGCGATGATCAACGCAGCAACCGACATGCGTTGCAGTTCAATGTCCATCGCCCGCATGATGGCCATGCTCATCAGCATGGTCATGGGCACGAACGAGCCGACGATGAGGCCGGTTCGAAGGCCAAGAAAAAGAACCACGACACTGAGAACGATCACCAGCGTCTGTAACAGGTTGGTCACTGCACCTGAAACGGCCGCCTCGATCAAAGGTGGCTGATAGGTAGCATATTCGAGGGCATAGCCGACTGGCAGGGTTTGCTCGACCTGTCGGATCTTTCGAGTGAGACGCTCGCCGAACTCGACCGTGTTGACACCTTCTCCTTCGAGGACGGAGACACTCAAGACAATAGCGGGACGCCCGTTGTAGTAGACGGGTTGATTTGGTGGATCGACATAGCCTCGGGAGACCTTGGCGAGATCGCGGAGTGGTGTGACCCGATCTGAGCCAGGAATCGGAATGATGACGTCCTCGATATCAGCAACGCTTTCGAAGTCGCCGGTCGGTTCGACAACGATGTTTTGGCCGCGCACGTCAATCTTACCGCCGGGCATGATGACGTTTTGCTGCTGCAGGGTGCCAACCACGACACTGGGGCTAATGCCGAATTCAGCTAGCTTGGCGTTTGACAGCTCGAGGAACACCCTCTGATCCTGAACGCCAAACAACTCGACCCGTCGGATGCCCTTTAGAGAATAAAGCTCATTGCGCAGGTCCCGCGCGACGAGGCGCATTTCTGCGAGCGAGAACCCTTCAGCCCACAACGCAATCGTGGCAACGGCCGTCAGCCCAAATTCATCGTTTATAAATGGACCAATCGTGCCATTCGGGAGGCTCGGCGCCACATCGTTAAGTTTGTCACGCAGGTCCCGCCACACGGTCTTCAGCACCGGCACCTCGTCGCGGGCGTTGACATGTAGGAGGGACATGCCGCGTTTAGAATCGGACTCGATGTAGTCGACAGCGCCAAGCAGCCGGATCTGCTCTTCCAGCTTGCGTGTGATCAGGTCCTCAACCCGATGTGGCGCCATGCCGGGGAAATAGGTCCAGACCAGCGCCTCACGGATCTGGATCGAGGGGTCTTCCTGCTTGGGATAAGCCAAATAAGCGAAGAAACCCCCGACCGCCATAATCAGTAAGAAGAGGACAGTCACCCGATCCTTCTGGAGCGAGAAGTCGGTGATACCTTTCATCTGATGTTACCAGGACGGATCATTGCATGGCTGCGGGCGCGTCGAGGGCGCTCGACCTCTGCTGTTGCATGAGCTTGACCCTCTGACCGTCGCTAAGGAATGTCACGCCGGCCACGGCCACGATGTCGCCAGCCTTTACGCCTTCGACAATGTTGACGAAGTTGTCGATCGCACCCCTGCCCATGACGAGGGTCTTCTTCACCGTCTGTGTCTCTGGGTCATAAATGAAGGCATAACCTTGTCCAGGTCCGTCCCCGGGTGCGATGGCCGATAGCGGCACCAGAAAACCGGAGTCATCCCCTTCGTGCGCCAACAAGATGCTGACTTCTGTCGTCATTCTAGAGCGTATCTCGGCCGGCGGGTCTTCAAGACCGGCCTTGACGGGAAAGGCATTCGCCTTGCCAGCGGTCGAACCGACTTCAGTCATGCGCGCCCGCAGGATGCCGATCTCCTTCCTGGGGAACTTGACCGTCACCGGCATGCCAACCGAGATACGGGAAATGATCGTCTCGGGGATATCGAAGCGCACTTCCAAAGCGCCTACGGCCTCAATGTCATAGACCGGTTGTCCTGTGCTCACCTCGACAAAGGCCTCGACATATTTACGCGAGATCGTGCCGTCGAAGGGGGCCCGCAGCTCCGTCAGCCGCAAATCTCGTTCTGCAAGGTTGAGCTTGGACGTGGCGAAATCCAGCTGGCTTTCCGCAACATCGCGCTGTGTTTGGACCCGCTCGATTCTCGCCGTTGACACCCAGCCCTTTTTGTAAAGTTCCTCCTGACGTTCATATTCCTGTCGCGCATTCGCGAGGTCGGACCGTGCCTTTTGAACTTCAGCTTCAGCTGATTCAACGTCGAGTTTGTAGGGTTGCTTGTCGACAACGGCCAGTACTTGATCCTCCTCAACTCGGTCCCCCTCTGATACGAGCATTTCCTTGACAGTTCCGCTGACGTGAAAGCTCAGAGTCGAGGAGTCTGTTGCATACACCTGTCCGGAGAATTTTCGAGTTTGACCCGATGCGACCTCGGTGACCGTGTATGTCTTAATGGCCCGGATTTGCGGAGCGATGTCAGGCGGTTCCTCATCGCAGCCCGCCAGAGTCAATGCAGCCATCATGGCAATAGCAAGAGAAGATATCGATGAGAGCTGCATAGTCGGAAGTATCTGTTTTTTGCCGAAGGAGAGGTGGGCTACCAGCTTATGGCAATACATACTCAATTCCAGCCAGCACAAAAGCATTGACCTCTATCAAGCGTCAGGCTGACACGAGGACCCGGTATCGCCGACAGACAAGTCTGCTTGAGGTAGGTGTCCGCTAATTGATCAAAGCTGACCTAGCTGATGTCTGACAATCGCTGCTTAAGCATGTTCCGCTTTGCACCCCAAAGCGGACTCGGCAACGGCGCACATGGCGGATGTCCGGAAAGTCCACTAAGCGGACTCTTGAAGAGTAGCCCCAAACTTCCGCTTGTGACCCAAAGCGGACATTCGGCTACCTTGTTATGGAAGATCGTCTAGGGCCTTGACTTCGGGCACGCGACCAAGAGCCTTGGCCATGTCGGGGATGCTCATAAGTTCGATCATCTGGTAGCTGCTGAGCAGATTGTCACCCAACCGTGTGACATAGAGCGCCTGGATCAAGCTGGGATCATCAGGCATGCGAATGGTGATGTAGTTTTTTCCGTCGCCGAGCCCCCAATAATAGCTAAGCATCTTGCCGCCCAGCTTGGTAATGGCACCCGACATGCTTGCTTCGCGGTCGCTGGGGTTTTCGATCATAAATTTCCACGCAGCAGCGTTTGGTTCTCCGACGATCATGAAAATGCGGTCGGAGAACTTGTCCGCTAGGCCCACCGTGTCGTCCTGCGCGCAGATACTGCTCGCCATAAGGCACACGGCTCCAGTAAGCGCCACCAATGTCATGGCGTGTATTCAAGTCTACCTCCTCCGCTGGGAATTTGTGGTGTAGTCTCTGCGCCGCAGCAACCTTTAGTTCAGCGTGTTCTTGTAGATTTTGCCGTTCTTCATAACGAGATCGATGTTGCCGGCGTAGTCCTCCAGAATACGAATGTCTTCAAGAGGATTACCATCGACCAGCAGCAGGTTCTCTATTAGACGGTTCCCTAGCGTGGATCTTAGGCCCTTGTAGCTTCGGGATCCGCATCTGAACGCTCAAGCTTGGCAAGCTCATCCCAGACCACCTTGGGGATATGCCAATCGGCCCATTCCAGTGTCTGTCTCACCCGCTGAGGCCAAGTCACCCCACAGATCGTGGATGCAATATCAGGGTCGCGCATCGAGAATTGCAGCGCTACAGCACCCGGGGGACATCATGGCGGGCACAGATTTCCTCAAACGCGCGCACCGGTGCGAGCGTCTGCTCATCTGCCTCCTTGTACGCATACCAGCGATGGAGCGAGCTTCCCTTTGCCAGAACGCCCCCTGCATAAGGGGCCGCATTGAGAACCGAGATGCCTTTCGACTTGGCAAGTTCGATCAGTGGCGCCGCGTTCCTGTTCACAACTGTATGCCGATTATGAGTGAGCACCACGTCGAAGTCCCTGTCGCGCAGTATGGGCATCATCACGTCAATTCGTCCGGCGGCGAGCCCGACGGCAGTCGCAAGGCCCTCGTCTTTGATCCGGAACAACTCGTCCACTGCGCCGCCCTTGTGGGTCACTTCCTCCAGGTCAGCTGCGTATTCCAGGTCGTGCAGGTGGAGAATGTCCACGCGCTCGACACCAAGTACCTCAAGGCTCTCCTCGAATGACCTTCGGGCCTGATGTGCGTCAAATGTGCGACTTTCCATGTCCATGTCGAGCTTCGTCGACAGCACCCTGCCCTCCGGCCACCCGCCGAGTTCGCGCACAACCTTTCCGATGCGTTCCTCACTGCGCCCCATCGCATAGTTTCGGGCGGTGTCGAGAAAGCCATCGGGTTGTGCGAGGATCGCACGTAACGTATCGAGTGCACGATCCTCATCGACCTCGTATCCATAGATCTATGCCATGCTGCCCAGGCCCGTTGAGCCAAAGCAAAGCGATGGAACCCGGAGCCCCGTCTGCCCAATTTCCCGACTTGCCGCCATACCATGCTTCCAGTTCTCGATTGATCGAGTCTATTCTCTACGGGCAGGCCTTGCTACGCAAGTCAGCGTTGCCCCCCTCGTGGACGATATGGGCACTGCCCTTGATGTAATGTCGCAGAGGAGGCGCTTGATAGTTTTGACACTGTCATCGTTGGCTCAATCATCCTCTTCTAGGCACCCGAATGGAGACGTTAAGGCTGTAGTGAGCGTCCGCTAAGTGGACTCGGATTGTTGAGGACATGCGACTGTGGCAGACGATAAAAGGCGGCCCGCGTGGCCGCCTTCGTTTATCGTTAAAAATGCTTCCTTGCCTAGTTTTTTGGAGTGTACCAAATGGGTGAGGTGTATGCTCGCTCCTGATGGCTGAGCGGCACCTGATTTGGCATTTTGGTGCCAAAGAACTTCGCGTCATAGGCCTGCCATGTCGGCGTCGGAATCTCTAGAACCCGCGCGTAATAAACGGCGCGGTGTTTTGGATTGAAGTCCGGATCCGTCCACACGGCCCGCAATTGCGCATCTCCGATGTTGTTCAAGTAGGTTGCATTTGCCTCGTCCACCGTGTTGCCGACCGGCTTGTCGCAGCGCGCTTTGTCCGTGATTGAGCGGTTGCCGGCACACGCCACATCATAGATGCGTTCTTGAAGTTTGCCCGCGCCGTCAAGCCACCCTTTTACGATCTGAATGCGATCGAGGTTCCCAGACCAGGGGTCCTTAATTGCACCAACCATGAAGATGGGGGCATCGACGGCCTCGGGCCTGGGAGGTAGATCGCCGCCCATCGGCACACCCTTACTGTAGCCAATCTCTACAGCATCTGGCCGGAAAACATCATCTTTATCGTAGCTCCATCCGCCGAAGAAACGCACGGGTATACGCGTTCCGGTGGTCGCGTAAGTCTCCTTCTTCTGCATTCCTTCGAAGAGGGCTTCGCGGGTGTTCTCCCGTGCCCAGACGGCAGCGAGGCCAGATGAAACCTCCTCCCAGGCGAAGGTTGAAAGCGCGTCGTCGCCACTGAAGGCTTTAATGACGTAATGCTGATAACGATCTGCGGCGGGCTCAGTGCCAGCAAATTTGCCCCAATAGTTTTCTTCTCGCGTACTAGCGAGGCTCGTATGGGCATCTGTGCTTCCGATCATACCGAACTTAAACGGGTTAACACCGAGCTTTGCTTCCTGTTGCAAACCTATCTGAAGCGCTGAGCGGGCATATTCATGAGGCAGCATTTGGGGTGTCTTCGGCTTGATCCCCGCAATATCCCCTTTGTCCCACGTTCCATAATCGGCAAACTCGTCTGTCGGCGACAGTTTAGGATGTGCCTCACCGTCACCCTTAATCTGAGTGACCTCGTAGATCGGCTCCCAACGCATGCGCGTCTTCGCGTAATCCGCATCTATTGGCTGACCGTTCAGTCGTTCGATGGAGAACATCAGGCCGTTCGATAGGTTGCCGTTGTGTGGAATGGCAAGGACGCTGCCGCCAGTCGTCTCCTCGTACATCTTCATGTACTTCCAAAGGTCTTCTGGGTCTTGCGAGTCGTAGGCTGAGAACGGGACAACCTGCCCGGCCTTGTCGCCGTCGTCCTTGAAAATAAGGACGCGGTGTAAGTTGCTCGGCGCCTCCTCCGTGTTGAGTGAGGTCCACTCGAACCCAATAAGCGCTGTAAACCTGCCGGGATCGTTGTGGCGGTCTGCCGCTTCAATCTGGCGGTCCCAGACACTGCGCTGCATCTTCGGGCTTTTGATCGGGTCGCCTTTGAACATGTATACTCCCCACTCGCGAAACGCTTCGTAGCCCTCGCCAGCATTGACCATGTCGTGCCAACGTTTGCCGTTTTCAGTGGCTAATAAATCGGGATTGGCCTCCGTGATATAGGGGGCCAGGCCAAGGGCCTCCGCGTGGTCCGATACGACAAGAAAATCGAGCGGCCGGATCAGCCGGGTCCGCTGGCCGGTGCTGCTGATGACCTCCTCCCCCTTGGCGAACCTGTACGCCTCATCGGGTCCCAGCTTGTTGCCGATCATTCCGGCATCGGTCGAGTAGCGGGTATGAAGGTGGGTGTCGCCCCAATAGAGGCCCTCAGCAAAGTTCTTGTCCCGAACCGTGCGCTCAACATAAGGGGAATAGATCTTCGGTTCTTCCGGGACGTCTTTCTTGCCCGGGTTCAAGGCTGTCTGCCCCATAGCTGGGACCGCAATTGCGGCGGCAAGCGCACCAATAAACACTGCTGTTGCCATATGCCCGTACATCGCTTTTCCTCCTACTACCCGGATCCGAATCCGCTCTGATCCAATGCGCATCGAAATGATTGCAGCACCTACATATTCCGCTTTGCACCCGATAGCCGACATCCCGCAGGCGGCCTAGATGCACATCGCCAATGTCAGCTTTGCCCACTTAGCGGACGTTTTGCTTTACGGGCTTCTCTGGACAGGAGGAATGCTCGACAAGGGAGCGCCACTCCGAAATAGGCAGCCCGACATTTGCGCTACCTCTGCCACCCACCAAGATTGCAGCTAGCTTCAAGTGCGCATCCATCTCGATGAAGATCGGTCCACCAGACCCTCCAAAATGAGTATCGCAGTCTTGATACCACAAAGGCTCGTCGACGTGGGACCAAGTCAGGCGACAGTTTAAATCCGCGTAGAGGGAATATCTACGATCTCCACCGTAAGAAGCATGAACGAGCCGCATTCCGGGGCGCGGCACCAACCCCTCAGCTAACGGTGCCGGGGCGATTTGCAGCTTTTCTTTCAGGACAATCACCACAACGTCCGTCGCCCAAAACAGCAGTCTTTCCTCCATAGGTTTAAATTTACCGCGCAGGCGCTTTGGCAGCCAAGGAATAAACTTATAGGTCGGCAGAAAGCGCAGGCACTTAGCGGTCGAATGCGCCTGATACTTCGCACGTTGGACGCCAGCCAAAAAGTGGATTCGATGCACTGGATGTGGAGCTTTCTTCCATGGATCCATAACGCAATGGGCAGCCGTGAGCACCAGATCAGGCGCTACCAGAGTACCGGTGCAACCCCAAGCAATCCTGTAGCCGCCAATATTGACCTGCCCAATTGCATTCCAAGGCGGTCCCTCTTCATCAATTAGGACTCGATCGTCCCTACCCATGATAAAGGGTAAGAGGTCCCGGCGGACTGAATATAGACTTGCCGTGACCACTATCGTCCCAAGTACCAAGGCCAGGGTTGCCCGCAATAACAATGGCAGCCTCGCTTCGTCACCCAGTTACATGTTTTTTCGCAATTTGCTCACTCCAGTGAGCCGCGGCTTCCAAAAACTTAGAGTGCTTTCGCTGTATATGACTTGATCTTTATCAGTGCCTAAAGCCGCCTTTGAGACCTAACATTAGCAGTTGCACGCGTTGAAAGCAGCAGCGGTTCCGTGGGCGCTTGTCTGCGGACCATCCGACGGTATTAGGGCCCATCAAAGAGACTGCATAATGGGTTGTTGGCTTTTCATTTTAGGCACTCAGAATTTGGCGCCTACCCAAAAAGTCAGCCCAGGGGTGTTGGGATGCGGCTGCTGATGTCAGACTGTAGAGGACCGATGCCTAGGTGGAACGCAACCAAATTCTTCCTCGCTTTTGCTGGTCTGGTTCTCGCTACGCCAGCTCTCTCCATTGACTGCCAAGAGCTAGAAACGAAAATTTCATCTAGTGTCGATGGAATGGAGTTTGTTCGTGAAATTCCAGGAATGCCTGGGGCCCCACCGAATATCCTTCTGCAACATTCCAGTGGTGCGCGGGTAGTGATGCAATGCGGGACCGCAAAGAGACTTCCATTCACGGTAACTGTGAGCATCGAATGGAATGCCCTGGACCCACCGACCGCTTATTTCGGTTTAGCGGGAAAGGTATTCTCATCATTGTTTGCTACGTCGACTAAGAGGGCGGAGTGGGCTGTGGAGAAGTGCTACCGCAGTGCAGTAGAAAAGGGAAAAGAACGTAAAATTATGACTCTTAACGAGCGGGTCATCGCAGATTACATAAGAATAGATTGCCTGTCTTCGAAGTTCCCCTGGGCCGCCACCTACCAAGTATCAGTCACTGGTAGAGCAAGGTGAACCAGTTGCCTCTCGTGCTTACTCGGAAGACGCAAGCTTAGGCGCGGCAGCTTTCGGCATTTGCGGAATTGTAAAGCCCTCGTGTCTGTGCCACTTAACTGGCCAACCTCTGCATCCTATTTTGCAACGGCTCTTTAGCGACCATCCAGGTACGTCCGCTTTTTGATCAAAGCGGTAATGGCAGCAATCTGATAATCGCAGCTGATACATGTTCCGCTTCACGCCTGAAAGCAGACATTGACTATCTATGCGCCTTACTGCGGCTTCGGCGGCTCATATGGATCAGGAGCACCAGTGGGAATTGGCGGATATTTCTTCAAGGACGCCACATGTTCTTCTAGCTGGGGCAAGGCTGCTTTGGGTACCCATGTATGAGGGAACAACACGTTGTCGCGCTCCTGCGGATCATTAATCAGGTTGTAAACCCTAGGCATCGTGTACTCGCGCAGCACACCATTCCATCCAGTCTGTTCTTTGAAGTGGAGCTTCCAATCCCTCCATTTGACACCAAAAATATCGTTGCCCATGTAGACCACGAAACCGTCTCGGCCCGAGTCTGCTTTGCGTCCGAGGAGAAACTCAGACATGTCGATGCCATCGATTAGCCGATCGGATGGAACCTCACCGCCAGCAATCCGCGCGAGTGTAGGGAACAGGTCCAACTCATGGACAATCTCGTCGCTTACGCTTCCTGCCTTGATTTTCCCAGGCCAACGTATCGCGAACGGCACGCGGAGCGCACCCTCATACCCAGTGAACAAAGTCGACCGCCAAGGTCCGGCCGAACCATGCATGCTGGTTTCCACCGTTAGTGACGTTTCGCCCGCGCTGAGCGCCTCAGGGCCGTTATCTGCGGTGAATATGACTATGGTGTTGTCTTCTATGCCGAGCCCTTCAATGGTCTGCAGCAACTCTCCAACATAACTATCGATTTGCATCAGCAAATCACCCCATGGCCCCTTGCCTGACTTCCCGACGAAGTTCGGGTGCGGCATAGTCGGGAAGTGCGTTGCTGTGTAAGGTAAGTACACGAAGAATGGCTTGTCGGCTTCGGCTTGCCGCTTCATAAAGTCGATTGCTCGATCAGTTAGATCGCGATCTATCAGCGGTCGATAGTCCAACCGATAAGGGCGGACCTTTTTCGGCAAGCTCCCCTTCTTACCGTCCATAACAAAAGTCTCGGCGACACCGCTGTTGGCGAAGTCTTGCAACGATGAATAAACAGACTCATCAGTGGAATTGGGAACGCCGTACCACTCATCAAATCCCTGATCCGTCGGGAAGCGACCCTTGGTGCGCCCTAGGTGCCATTTTCCGTACATTCCAGTTTTGTATCCGGCGTCTGACAGCATTTCTGCCATGGTGACTTCCCACTGCACCAAGCCATATACGCCCTCTCCTAATGGGACCGTGCCGTTGCCACTGCGGTTCGCGTAGCGACCCGTCATGATGGCCGAACGTGACGGAGTGCACTGAACTTCAACGTTGAAGTTCGTTAGCCGCAAACCCTCGGACGCTAAAGAGTCCATCGAGGGCGTCGCAGCACCTCGGATGATCCCTCCGCCATTGAAACCCGGCTCGCCCCAACCGAAGTTGTCCATAAA
>DAOUZE010000014.1 GCA_030665765.1 Filomicrobium sp. | reverse complement strand
CCATCAACGGACCTTTTGAATCGTGGCAGACAGCTCTAATACGCCCGGCGACGGAACCGGCGGCCCTCACGACATCCGCCCAGTCTCCATTACCGATGAGATGAAGCGCTCGTACCTCGAGTACGCCATGAGCGTGATCGTTTCCCGTGCGTTGCCCGATGTCCGTGACGGCTTAAAACCAGTACACCGTCGTATCCTCTATACGATGGGTGAGATGGGCCTCGCCTGGAACAAACCATATAAAAAGTCGGCCCGTGTTGTTGGCGACGTAATGGGTAAGCTCCACCCGCACGGTGACTCCGCGATCTATGACGCGCTCGTTCGCTTGGCTCAGGACTTCTCTATGAGCCTGCCGCTAATCAACGGTCAGGGCAACTTCGGCTCAGTTGACGGTGACCCCCCGGCGGCCATGCGCTACACCGAGTGCCGCCTGCAAAAAGTAGCGGAAGCGCTGCTTGATGACCTCGACAAAGACACGGTCGATTTTCAGGAAAACTACGACGGCTCGGAAACGGAGCCGACAGTCCTTCCGGCCAAGTATCCCAATCTTCTCGTCAATGGCGCCGGCGGAATTGCTGTTGGTATGGCTACCAACATCCCGCCCCACAATCTGGGTGAGGTGATCGACGGATGCCTTGCTCTATTGGACAATCCGGAAATCGGCATCGAAGAGCTCAATGACATTATTAAAGGTCCGGACTTTCCTACAGGCGCACTGATCCTCGGCCGTGCCGGCATCCACGCCGCCTATCATAAGGGCCGCGGTTCGGTCATCATGCGTTCCAAGGTCGATGTCGAGGAGATCCGCAAGGATCGGCAAGCGCTGATTGTCACGGCAATCCCCTATCAGGTGAATAAGCGCGTCCTGATCGAGAAGATCGCAGATCTTGTTCGTGAAAAGCGGATCGAAGGGATTTCCGATATCTGGGATGAGACTAACCGCGATGGGATGCGCATCGTTATCGAGTTAAAGCGCGACGCGGTCGCCGACGTGATCCTCAATCAGCTCTGGCGTTTTTCGGATCTTCAGACGTCGTTTGGCGCCAATATGCTTGCCATCAATGGCGGCCGGCCCGAGCAGCTCAATTTGAAGGATATGCTGCAGGCCTTCTCCGCGTTCCGTGTCGAGGTCGTAACCCGCCGCACCAAGTACCTTCTAAATAAGGCACGCGATCGGGCGCACGTCCTCGTCGGACTTGCGATTGCAGTGGCGAATATCGACGAGGTCATTAATTTGATCCGCCGAGCCCCCTCTCCGGCCGTCGCCAAGGACGAGCTGATGGCACGCGATTGGCCCGCACGCGATATTGCGCCGCTTGTCGAACTCATTGCTGATCCCCGCCACAAGGTGCAAGCGGATGGCACCTACAAACTTTCCGAGGAGCAGGCCAAGGCGATTCTGGAACTGCGTCTGGCCCGTCTGACAGCCCTCGGCCGAGATGAAATCGGCGATGAACTCAAGAAAATTGGCGAAGAAATCAAGGAATACCTGGAGATCCTGTCTTCGCGCCAGCGCATTGTCGAAATCATCGTCGGCGAGCTGACCGACATACGTGATCAGTTTGCCGTGCCCCGCCGCACCGAGATCGTCGATATCGAGGGAGAGGTTGACGATGAAGACCTGATCCAGCGTGAGGACGTGGTCGTCACGGTTACCCACAAGGGCTACATCAAACGCGTTCCACTAGCGACGTATCGGGCACAGCGCCGCGGTGGCAAGGGGCGTTCCGGGCTCAATACCCGCGACGAGGATTTCGTTACGCAGATCTTTATTGCCTCTACCCATACGCCGGTGCTGTTCTTTTCCTCGCGCGGCATGTGCTACCGCATGAAGGTATGGCGTCTTCCGGTGGGCACGCCACAATCCCTCGGCAAGGCGCTTGTCAATCTGTTGCCGCTTGCCCAGGGCGAGTGGATCACTTCGATTCTACCTCTGCCGGAAGATACCGAAACCTACGCCGAACTTCAGCTGATGTTCGCGACCCAGACGGGCAATGTCCGGCGCAACGCGCTGGGCGACTTCGAGAACATCAACCGAAATGGCAAGATCGCCATGAAGCTGGATGAAGGCGACCGTATTGTCGACGTACGCATTTCCAGGCCCAAGGACAACGTCCTAATGACGACGGCCAAGGGGCAGTGCATTCGCTTTCCCGTCGAGGACGTGCGTGTTTTCAAAGGCCGCGATTCGATCGGAGTGCGCGGAATCCGGCTCGCCGATGATGATCATCTGATTTCCATGGCGATCCTTTCCCCAGTCGAGGCTACGCCGGCCGAACGTGCTGCCTATTTGAAGATGGCCGCAGCCGCACGCCGCGCCCAGATTGGCGCCGACGAGGAGGAAGAGACCGCTGTCGCCGAGGAGACGGACGAAGAGGGCGCTGTCGAAGCGACCGAGATCACACAAGAGCGTTTCGATGAATTAGCCGCTCGCGAAGAGTTCGTCTTCACGGTCTCGGAACGTGGCTTCGGGAAACGTAGCTCCTCCTACGAATACCGGACCTCTGGACGTGGCGGCAAAGGTATCGTCGCCATGGTCGCCAACGACCGCAACGGGAAGCTCGCGGCGTCGTTCCCGATCGAGGATAGCGATCAAATCATGTTGGTGACCGACGCCGGCCAGCTCATACGAACCACGGTCGACGAGGTCCGTATTGCCGGCCGCAACACGCAAGGCGTGCGGATTTTCCGCACCGATAGCGACGAACGTGTCGTATCAGTTGAGCGGATCCGCGATGTAGGAGAAAATCCCGATGCCGAGGATGCGCTCGGCGGTGATGGGCCCGGCGAAGATGAACAAAACGGTTCTACTGGACCTGAACCAAACAGCGGTTCATCGGTAGCTGCTTCCCAGCCCGGCCCGAAACCTAGCACCGAAGACTGATTGCGACCATGGAGGCGCGGGCAGTCGGCTCACGAGTGCGAATTGTCCGCTTGGCAGTCCAGTTCGGCATACCCATGCAAAGCCAGTGTGGTTCTGCAGATGGGCACCTCCTTGCACAATCGTTTTATGCTTTTTACGATCGCACGACTACGCCCGACTGTCGCCACCGTCCCGCGTGACTTCAGCCGCGTCATTATTCGGCTCAGGGTATCAGCGTTTAGCGACAGATAATCGGCGATATCGCTTCGAGAAAGCGGTAGATCGCAGGTCGCGGTGTCGTTGACCACCTGTCCGGTTCGAAGTGCAAGTTCCAATATGAACGCCGCGACGCGAGATTCGCTGGATAGGGATGCCAACCGGGCGATATGCAGGATTGAGCGTGCATGCAATTCGGCTGTGCGCTGCTGGAGGAAAGCCTCCAGTTCCTGCATTTCGCTTGGGAAGTCTTCCAGCGCGCTCCGCCGCATCCGGATCAAGTCGCAATCGGTCATCGCCACGACGCCGACGCCGTCAAGTGGGGGGGCTAGCGACATTGAGTAAGCATCGCCAGGATAAAGTATAGCAAGCAGCTGTCTGCGACCGCTTCCGCCGTTGGCGCTGAGCACGAGCACACCGGATTTCACGACGTAAATGATGTCCGACCACTTGGAACTCATCACCAGACGCTGTCTCCGGCGCGCCCTCATTGAAACTCCGTGGGCGGTGAATATCTCATCTATACCTTCAGCGCTCGCGGGAGGGTGGTACGGATTCGAGGGTGCTGTAGGAGCCGGCCCCGATGAGGCCCTGGCTGGTGTGCTGAGTTTCGCGCGCTGCATCTTCATTTTCCGCCTTCCCCCCCCTCGTTATGAGGGCGGCTCGAGGCCGACAGAATTACTGAATCTTGTTCCGCGAGCTTTGACGCGCATCAAGAACCAAAGCCAGCGAGGGAAGTTGTCGCAGACATCCAAAGAAGCCCCTCGTTGGCCAATGATTCCAATCCTGAGGACCTAGCAAGGATACTGGGACGTTCTAGTCACATAATTTTGTTGCGGCCCTGCAACAGATGCAGTGCAGGAGGTTACTAGCTGACGAGAATCAGAGATAGTAACAAGTCAGCGCTCGTCTCATCGGCGCTTTGCTGTTTACGTTAGGAAGTACAAAGCGAGTCGAAGCTTGGGGGCCTAAACTAGCTTGACGAAATGGGGGATGGACGAATGAAAGCGATTAAGTGTTACGCCTTGGCGGTAACCGTCGGGCTATGCGCTACGTTTGGTGCTGTAATGCCGAGTGCCGCGGGTGACTACAATGGCAACTTCATGGTCAAAGCTGGTGTTACGGGGGTGCTGCCGAACTCCGAATTCGATGGGCTGAGTCTAAACGGCGTCCCCCTGCTTAGCGGTGACATCGCAGAGGTCGATGACTCTTGGGTGCCTTCTCTGACATTGACTTACTTCGTCAACAAGAACATCGGCGTCGAACTGTTCTGCTGCTTTGCTCAGCATGGCGTCGAAGCCAAGGGTGCCCTGGCGGGCGCCGGTTTCAAAGACCTTGGCGAGACAATGATCTTCCCGCCAATCCTTTCGCTGCAGTACCACTTTGACGGCATCAGAGGCATCAAGCCCTACGTCGGCGCCGGCGTTCAGTTTATCCACTTCTTCGACACGGAATCGGAGATTGGTGGCTCGTTGGATATCGACTCGGCCTTTGGCTTCAGCCTGCAGGGTGGCGTTGACGTCGAAATCGGCGGTGGCTGGTATGCGGGCGCAGACGTCCGCTACACTTGGTTGGATACCGAAGCGACCTTCACCAACGTTCCGGGACTGGGTCGCCTGGAAACAGACTTTGACCTCGATCCGTTGCTCGTCAGCGCGCACGTTGGTTACCGCTTCGACCTGTTCGGTCGTCGCACTGCAGCCATTGAAACGCTGAAGTAAATCGCGCTAAGAAGATAAGACGAAGTAATCAATAAGACGACCAGAAAGGCCCGGCTTATCAAGTCGGGCCTATTTTCTGTCCGCACAAACAAAGCGCTCCTGGATCGCTTTGAAGGGTTACCAGATATCGACGTTCTGGCCGGCTTCTCGCAGCTTTTCACGGTAATCCGAAAGCCACCTCTGAAAGTTTGGTTCGCTCTCATAGCCTCCCGTTTCGACGTAGACGAATGTCGAGCGGAAGTGAAACGGCTTCCAGTAACCTGTCAGCCGAAAGGCTTCGACGTCACCGCCCGGCTTGCCTTCGACCTTGGCCGGGTCTTTGGGAAAGAAGCTGATGGTCGGCGTGAAGTTTACCCGCCACCTGCGCGCCAGTTGCCGTTCCTCCATTTCTTTGCCATCGAAGTCAGTGACTGACCGAGCGCCGTAGAGGTTGAGCTGCAACACGAAGAAGTGCTTGCGGATGTATTCGACGATGTCCTTGTTCGCGAGGTTCACGCGATGCATTTCACGGCAATAGGGGCAAGCATTCTGCTCCCACAGAACAGCAAGTGACTTACCCTCGGCCTGGGCTTCCGCAACGTCCTCCTTCAGATCCAGGAAAGACGAATGGAACCACGGCTGAGTATAGAGCCCGTCATCGTTGGCTTCAGGCTCGGCAGCACTTGTCGCTCCAGGCAGAAGACTTGCGGCCGCTAGGCCGGCAGGTAGCATCATCGCATTGCGGCGGGTCAGTTTCATAGCGTTCCTCCCTGTTATTCAACCTAACATCCCGAATGTCTGCGGACCGCGTCCACTAAAGGCCAATTCTGGTATTCGGTGGCTTATCGCAGCGCTTAACCGAAAGCGGTTGTCCCGCCATCGGGGCACGGGCTAATTGTTGGGGCCTCTTCGATTACTCGTCGCGATTAACAGAGGACGTGCCATGGCCCGTATAGGCTTCTACTCCGGTTCATTCGACCCCGTCACCTTCGGACACACCGATGTGATCGCGCGGACGGTTGAGCTCGTCGACAGATTGGTGATCGGCGTCGGGCTCCACGCCAGCAAGGCGCCGCTGTTCACAGCCCAAGAGCGTGTCGACATGCTGCGCATGGAGACGGTTCTAATCGCCGACAAAAGCGGCACCGAAATCGACATCGTTACTTTCGACAACCTGGCGGTTGATGCTGCCCGCGCCGAGGGGGCGACCGTTATCTTCCGTGGCCTGCGCGATGGAACCGATTTCGACTACGAGATGCAGATGGCCGGGATGAATGGCGCCATGGCTCCGGATATCCAGACGGTGTTCGTAGCGGCTTCACCCCAAGTCCGGCATATTGCTGCCAATCTGGTGCGCCAAGTCGCGAAAATGGGCGGCGACGTTAGCGCTTTCGTGTCTCCTGAAATCGAGGCTTGTTTGCAGAAGCGCTGTCCACCAGCAGATTAAATCAAACGACAATCCCTGACGGTCTTCGATCTGCCTGCAGGCTCAATTGGGCGACTTAGCGCACATCGCCCATCAGCCGCTTCAGCCATGGCGTCAGCGCGACTAGCCCAAGCGCCGTCGCTGCGGTCAGTCCGAACAGACTGAGAAAGAAAGAGGACAGCGTCCCGGCATCGCCGGACGCAAATCCCGCTCCCAAAAGCCCGGCGAGTTTATTTCCGAAAGCTGCGGCCAGAAACCAGATGCCGAGAATGATCCCGACCATTCGCGCCGGAGCCAGCTTGGTCATGGCGCTGAGGCCGACGGGACTGAGAAAGAGCTCTCCAATCGTTTGCAGTAAGAACAGTCCCACGAGCCAGAGCGGGCTAACCCTTCCGGAAAGTGTTGCCTGTGCCGCTGGAACCATGAGGAGGAAGGATAGGCTCAAAAAAAATAAACCCAAGACGAACTTGACCGGCGTCGAGGGCTGCCGCTGGCCAAGTCGGGACCAAACCACCGCGAACAACGGTGCCAGAAGAATGACGAACATGGGGTTGAGCGACTGGTACCATGCCGAAGGCACGTGAAAGCCAAGGACATGGTTGTTCGTCAATTGATCGGCGAACAGTGCGATTGATAGTCCCGCCTGCTCGAAGGCCGCCCAGAAGATCATCGCTGCGATGAAGAAGACAAACACCGCTGCCATCCGGCGCTGCTCCAAATCTTCGCGCCGCGCGAACAAGGCAATGGCGATAACGGGAATCGCAACCACGACGTAGCGCAGCCACTCCAGTCCCGGCTGGTCAGAGGCCAACAGTGCCGCGAGAAGACCGCCACTACCGCCGACAACCGTGATAGCAGAGCGGACCGACAGCGACGGCTGCGACGGCGGACCGCCGACCGATCCGAATTGAGCAAGGCGCAAGTAAAACAGCCCGATCGACAACGTCATTCCGACACCAGCGGCTGCAAAACCCCAATGCCAACTGTGCACAGGATCAAAGCCCCACGCGACAAGCCAAGACTTGAAAATGGCGCTTTGCGCAAGAAACCCGGTCACGAAGGGGGCAGCCAGCCCCCCAATGTTGATGCCCATGTAGAAGATCGAAAAACCAGCATCGCGGCGAGCGTCGCCAGGCGGATATAGCCCTCCCACCATGGCGCTGATGTTCGGTTTGAATAGCCCCGTCCCTAGAGCGATGAGGACGAGCCCGACGTAAAAGCTCGCATCGTTGGGCACCGCCATTGCGAAATGCCCGCAGGCGATCACCAAACCTCCCATCATCACGGATCGGCGCGCGCCTAGAAGATGGTCGGCTGTATAGCCGCCGGGTATCGACAACAAATACACTGCCATTGTGTAGTTGCCATAGAGCAGGGCCGCCTCTGCCGTGCCGAAGCCCAGTCCCCCCGACGCCACCGGCGCCACCATGAACAGGACTAACAGCGCCCGCATGCCATAATAGGAAAACCGCTCCCACAACTCGACCATGAAGAGTGTGGCAAGACCATCGGGATGACGGGCTTCGGAACGCGTAAGTTGGGCGGTTGTCAAACTGTGTGTCCCCGGCCGCTGCCTTCAAGCCCGAAACACTGACGCGGATTTAGGCAACTGTCACGCAGTCCCAGCGACTTAAAGTGGCGGTGTAACCCAACGACTAATCCGTGGCCGCCTCCCCAACCCGCTTGCGCTGCGGCCCAAATAGGCAGGCCAAGCCAAGGATCACACCGGAGACAGTGGCGATCATACCCGCGGCGCTGACCGCGTGTTGACCACCCAACCAGAGTGGACCGTATCCGGCGAAGACATACCCAAGCACTGCCGAGACGACAGCAAATACTGTACTCCATCCCACCTGCACTTCGAGCCGGTTCGTCATCAGTCGCGCGGCGGCCGGTGGGCATATGAACATGGCGATGACGATGATCGAGCCAACGGCATCGAAGGCGGCCACGGCAGCGACCGCTGCGGCGATCACCAGCCCAATACTGATCGCCGTGGTTGGAATGCCCATCGACTGCGCGAAGCCTTCATCGAAGGTGGAGATCTTAAGCGGACGCCAGAATAAGTAGGTCAACCCGGCGACCAGCGCACAAACAGCAGCAATACGTGGCAACTCCGGCGGTAATGCTGCGAGCGCAACCGGATCGAGCAGAGACGACCAGCCATCCGCCGCAAACCAGACCAAGCTTTCAAGGTTTCCCATCAGCGCATGTTCGACGTCGAGGTGCACGCTGGAGGTGTCGGATTGCTCAAGCAACAGCACACCTCCAGCAAACATTGATGTGAACACAACTCCCATGGCGGCACCGGGTTCGATGCGGCCGAGGCGTTTGATCGTTTCAATGAGAATGACGGCAATGGTTGCAGCTCCCGCTGCTCCAATCATCATTGGCAAAGACGCCACTGTGCCTGTGAGCAAAAAAGCGACCACGATACCCGGAAGCACGACATGCGAGATTGCATCACCGATCAATGCTTGACGGCGAAGAACTAGAAAGTTGCCAGGCAAGGCACAGGCGATTGAGGCCAGAATGCCAATCAGAATGGGCGTGAGGCTGAGCATTACGAACTCGGATCCCATCTCATCCTCCCACGATCGACAGAGGCCCTAGCCGCCGGTCGACTTCCGCTAGTTCGTCCTTCGTCAACACACCCTCGATCGGGGTCAGTCCATCGAAGTTGGCCTTGGCCCCCTCGGCGAATTGCAGCTGCCTGACAATTTCCCAGCGCCGCTCATCGAGTAACGCCTTCGCCGCCTGCGCCCGGCCTATATCTGTGGCCACGCCGTCCGCCCTAATCAAACCGTCACGGCGCAGTACCGCCAGCGTCATCCGGTCGTGGATAGCCTCACTATGCGCGAGCGCCAGTAGTCCCTGGCGGCGATGCACGCGCACTTGGAAACGGCGATGCCGCAGAAGGGAGGCAAGTACGCCGCGGATCGGTGCGAATAACAGTGACAGGACAAACAAAAACGCGCAGACCAAAACAATGATTGGTCCAGTTGGAACAGCCGGTGCCGATGCGGATAGCGCCGCGCCGACATAACCAGACAGCCCCCCGATAAGGCCCGCGCCCAGTACCACATGCTCCGTCCGCTCGGTCCAGAACCGAGCGGAAACCGCCGGAATGATCAACATAGCGACAATCAAGATCAGCCCGACTATCTTGAGCCCGATGACTGTCACACCAAGTACCAGCCCCATGATCGCGAGGTCGATATATCCAACGTTCCATCCGGATGCCTTTGCGAATTCGGCATCAAAGGCCACTAAGGTCATCGGCCTGCGCAAGGCGAAAACCGCAGCGACCGCGAGCGCCCCACCGACGGCGATGATAATACCGTCCTGAAACAGCATCCCCGCTGTCGAGCCAAGCAACAGCCCATCGAGTCCCGCCTGTCGTCCCGAACTCATCGTTTGAATAAGTGTCAATAGGACGATACCGAACCCGAAGAACACCGAAAGCACGGCACCTATCGCCGCATCTTCGGAAAGACGCGTCGCACGCGATATCCACGCCACTAATAATAGACCAGCAGCAGCTGTCAGAGCCGAACCCAGCATAAGGCCCGCTAGATTGCGCCCGTCGCCGCCAAGCGCGATCATGCAGATGAAGGCCAATCCAATGCCAGGCAACGTCGCATGCGCAATTGCGTCGCTGACAAGTGCGCGCTTGCGTAAGACGAGGAACGTCCCGGTCGTTCCAGCCGCAACCCCGAGTAGTGCGGCGCCAACCGCAACAAGCGCAGCGTTATAACCCGCCTGCAGTAACAGCGCGTCGAGAAAGGTGGTCCACATCAGCCTGCCGGCAGTTGCAAATCATCGATGTGCGTCGCCGCCAACCGCCCGCCGTAAGTCCGCTGCAGGTTCTCTGCGGTGAACGTTGTCGCCACGGGCCCCTCAGCGATCTTTTGCACATTGATCAGCAAAACACGATCGAAGTAGTCGGCAACGGTCGCCAGATCATGATGAACGCAGACAACGGTCTTGTTTTGAGATTTGAGCGACTTCAAGACGTCGATTATCGCCTTCTCGGTCGCAGCATCGACGCCAGAAAAGGGTTCATCGAGTAAATACAAGTCCGCATCTTGCGCCAGCGCTCGAGCCAGAAAAACGCGTTGTTGCTGGCCACCGGACAGTTGCCCGATTTGGCGCTCAGCGAACTCAACCATGCCAACCCGCTCAAGGCAGGCTCTAGCGGTTTTGCGGTGGCGGTTAGTCAGCCAGCCCAGCAAACCCAGCTCGCGGTAGAGCCCCATTAAAACGACGTCGATGACACGTGTTGGGAAATCCCAATCAACGCTGGCGCGTTGCGGCACGTACGCTACCCGCTGCTGCGCCTCAGATAGAGATTCGCCGAAGATGGAGACCGTTCCCGACAACGGTTTAACGATGCCAAGTACCGCCTTCAAGAGCGTAGATTTGCCAGCCCCGTTTGGTCCGACAATCGCCATCATGCTACCCTGAGGGACGATGGTGTCGACGGAAAAGACGGCCGGTTTATCGCCGTATGAAACCGTCAGGCCGCGCACCGCGAGAGGGCTGTCATCAGACGTCGGCGGCTCGACGATGCGGCCATCTTCCGCGGCAACTTTGACAGGTGTTTCTTTCATCTCTCGTTGCTTTCTCAGCTGCTGACAGCAAGCTTCCCGGTCATGCCTCGCTCCGGTGCGCTGCCCCCCAGTGCGCGAGTCACGACAGTGACGTTATGATCAATCATTCCGAGATAAGTACCCTCGTAAGTACCGTCCCTACCCATTGCGTCCGAGAAAAGTTCGCCACCGATTGTTACGGTGTGCCCCTCCGCTGCCGCCCCCTCGATCAACGCCTTAATATTGCGATCCGAGACCGACGATTCGATAAAGACTGCGCTAATGTTGCGGGTGACGAGAACGTCGACAAGTTCACGAATGCGATTGAGACCAGCTTCGCTTTCCGTCGAGATGCCTTGGATTCCGAGCACCTCGAATTGGTAGGCCTCACCAAAATAGTTGAATGCGTCGTGGGCTGTCAGCAGTACACGGCTCTTTGCTGGCACTGTCGCAAGTGATTTTTCGGCGTAAGCGGCTAGCTTCGCCACATCTTCAAGGTGACGAGCCGCGTTAGCGTCAAAGGTCGCCTTCGCATCGGGTTTCACCGAAGACAGCGCGTCGCTCACTGCGCGGATCACTTTCGCCCAGCGCTGGGGGTCCATCCAAACATGCGGGTCATATTTGTCGGCGTAGTCGGCATGTGATATCCGCAGGTCTTTCGGTAACGCCTCCGCAACCGCGACGGTCCGGTGTCTTTTGCCTAAGGCGACCAGGAAGTCCTCCATCTGGGCCTCTAGATAAAGGCCGTGCCAAAGTACCAGGTCGGCCTTGGCAAGCGCCACGATGTCGGTGCGTGTTTGACGGTATGCATGGGGGTCCACCCCGGGGCCCATAAGCGCCTTCACGACGACCCGTTCACCACCAATCTGTCGCGCGGCATCCGCGATCATCCCCGTTGTCGCCACAACCTTGAGCTTGCCGTCATCTGCACGGGCGAGCGAGCTGAAGACCAGTGCAAAAGCGACCGAAATGCCGACCAAGGCCACCGCCATCTTGAAAATGGCCGATTGCCACGACAAGGCGTAGGTACCAACCTGGTAGGGCCGCTTCATTCGTGGGTAACCCCCTATGATCTCGAGAATGCCACCGTCGAGAGATCGATAGTCGATCGCTCGATGGCGCTTTGTTTCGACGAATTTCCTGAGTCGCGCCGACAAACTATAGCACGGATAGATAAAAGTTAGTGTATGCTAAGTTTGAGTCAAGGCGCAAATGTAATAACTTGTCCTGATCCCGAGCATCACCGGAGCCTAAGATGACCGCCGCCGATGACCGTGACCCAGAAGCAAAACGTCATGCGGAGCGGTTCCAGCGCGTCCGAGAGGCGCATCAGACGGAGGTCGCTGAGGACTATGTTGAGCTAATTGCCCAGCTGATTGAGAAAACGGGTGAAGCCCGGGTCGTAGAGCTGGCGGATTGGCTTGGCGTCACCAATGCCACGGTCAACAACACCATTCAGCGCCTCCAGCGCGACGGTCTCGTTACCAGCAAACCCTACCGTTCGATCTTTCTAACTGATAAGGGTCGTGGACTTGCCGAGGCTTCACGTCGCCGCCACGAAATCGTCCGTGATTTCCTATTGGCGCTGGGCGTCGATTCGGAGACCGCAGAGACGGATTCCGAAGGTATCGAACATCATGTGAGCGATGCCACCGTGCAGGCCTTCCGTCGGTTTCTCGCGAAACCGAAGTCCTAGTCTGCTCATAAAAAAAGAGGCTGTCCCCAGCCTCTTCTTTTCTTACACTAGTAGTCCATCTCGGCTACGCCTGTTCACTTAGCGAGGTACTTCGCCGATATGTACTGCGACAGGCCCTCACGCGTCAGACCGTGAGCATTCAGCTCAGCGTCCGACAAGTGGCCCAGGCGCTCGTATTCTCGCGCCGCAAGCGTCGCCTTTTGCAGCGATACAAAGAAGTGAGGAACGGCGCTCATAGCCTCGACGATGATCGAAGCTAAAGACTGATGCTCACTATGATTTCGGACTTGGATCGTTGTGCTCATAATTATCTCTCGCCATTGGATTGGTGGACGCTGCCGTTACAATCTGTGGGCTCTCTATAGCCGTGGCATGCCAACTATATGCGCCGCAATATGCTATGTTGCAATGCGCAAAACCACACTCCTGGCCTGCGTTTTTCGCATATCTCAGGTGATATTCTGCATTTTGTCAGGTCGCTACATTGAGATGCCCGCGGTAGCTGACGACCTAAACCCTTAACCGCCCAAGTCGATCTTTCGTAAGCGAGAGTAGAGCGTTTGCGGTTTCATCTCTAACAGCAGGGCGGCGCCGTGCGGGCCAGCGACACGGCCGTCGCACGCGGCAAGCGCTGCACGAATATTGTCGTTTTCAAGTTTCGTCATTTCAGATGCTGTAAGGATCCGAGTGTCGGAGTGGGTTTGCGGATTTTTTTGATCTGCCGGTGCTGGCGGGTTAAGTGTCCCCGAACCTGGTAGGCTCAATATAAGGCGTCCCTGCCGCGACAGAATGGCCGCGCGTTCGATGACATTTTGAAGCTCACGCGCGTTGCCCGGCCAGGAATACCGCTCAAGTGTCTCAACGTCGGCCCGGGACAACCGTGGTTCTGCAATATTCAGTCGCTGCGAGCTTAGCCGCAAGAAGTGCTGGGCCAGCATCGCAATATCCTCTCGGCGCTGACGCAAGGCTGGGCACTCGATAGGGAACACGTTCAGCCGGAAAAATAGATCCTCCCGGAAGCGCCCCTGTTCCACCTCCTGCTTCAGGTCGCGATTTGTTGCAGCGATGATTCGAACATCGACCTGGCGTGTTTTCTCTTCACCCACGCGCTCAAAGCTTCCTTCCTGAAGAACGCGCAGCAGTTTCGACTGCAACTCGAGTGGGATCTCGCCAACCTCATCGAGAAAGAGAGTGCCGCCATTGGCAAGCTCGAAGCGGCCAACGCGGTCTCGGATGGCGCCTGAAAAGGCCCCCCTGACGTGACCGAAGAACTCGCTTTCGAAGAGTTCGCGTGGGACCGCGCCGCAATTAACACGGATCAGCGGCCGATCCTTTCGCTCTGAAGCTTGGTGGATGGCGCCCGCGACAAGCTCCTTGCCCGTGCCGCTCTCACCGGTGATGAGAACGTTGGCGTTTGTCTTGGCGACGACGTCGATCTGACGAACGATCCTCTGGATCGCTTCGGACCGTCCTAGGATTTCATGGTGGTTCGACTGCGTTAGAATCTGTTCTTGCAGATAGGCGTTTTCCTTTTCGAGCCGTTCCCGCAGGGCGGCGTTTTCAGCAAGTGCCCTCCGAAGCTTCTCCTCGTTGACTTTGCGTTCGGTGATGTCGCGGAACACGATCACGGCCCCGACCGCTTCTCCGTCCTCAATCAGCGGCGTTGATGTGTACTCGACGCGAATCGGTCTCCCGTCTTTCCTCCAGAAACACTCGTCGTCGACGGTGGTGATCTCGTTACTTCGGAAGGCGTTATAGATTGGGCAGTCCTGCGTTGGATAGTGTGCTCCGTTGGCGTGCTTGTGGTGCACCATCTGATGCATCTCCAGCCCGATCAGTTCATCGGCGTGATAGCCGAGCATGGCCTCTGCTGCAGGATTGACGAACGTTGTAACGCCGTTGGCGTCGACTCCGTAAACACCCTCGCCGGCCGCGGATAGAATTAGATGGTGGCGCCGTTCAATCTCCCGCAAGAACCGTTCGGCACGACGCCATTCGCTGAGACCAGCGCGATGCATCGTGTTGGCTTCGTTGTCGATGTTGCGGCGTTGTAGAGCATCGAGGTCCTCAATCGACATTTGCACGTAAAGCACCTCGCCCAAGTGCCAGGCGATGAGGCAATGCTCGCAGTCGAGAGCTGCGGCAACGTCATTTGCCGCCTTCAAATTGCGCGTCCAGGCGAACCCGGCATGCATCGCCTCCTGCGTCGCAATATGCAGATAGCCAATCGAATCTTCGTCGAATAGGTCGCTGACTTTTGACCACGAGAGCCCGTCACCGTTCATTCCAAAATGGCGGACGGCGGCATTATTGGCGAGCAGCACAGTGTTGCCGTAGGGCGCGAAAATAAGCTGGGGCAGCGGGTGGTCATGAAAGCCCGCCAAAACAAGCTCCGAAACCTCTGGTACGCCCGCATCACCTTCGTCACCTACCCCCTTGGGAATACCAGTAAGTGCCAAGCGAAAACTCCCTGGACATTAAGGAGTGGTCAGCGTTGCTCAATCGACCGCCAGCTCCCACAGAAAAATTATGAAAGACCATAAATTATTTTTATGAAAATTCAAAAACTATGAAATTAAATAAAGCTGCGCAAAGCCGCAAGAATACGTACTCAATTGATAATATTCATAAAAACAGGACCAGAAGGAAGTGGCACGCGGCTTGCGAAGCGTTAACCAACGGTGGCGTAGTCACCGAGTAACCCACTCTGAGGAGGGTCAATGAGATGGTGAGCAAGAGCCTCGACAATCCCTATGATGGCAAAACGGACCTGCGGCATGGCGCCGATTGCGGATGCCGGTCCTGCAGCTCGACTGATACAAAAAGCCATGCCGCGCACGAACACAACAGTGCCCATGCCTGCTTTGACGATACTGTCCCCACTTCTGAAGAGCTGCTTGAGCGTGCCGTCGAAAGCGCCGTCGTCCGCTCGATCTTCGGCCACAATGAGCTTTCCCGCCGCAGCTTCGCCTCCATGCTTGGCGCCTCGACGCTGGCGGCCGCGATCGGCAGCGTCTTCCCTATGGATGCCGCGAAAGCCGCGATCCTCGACAAACTCGGGCCGCCCGAAAAAAAGAAGCTCAAGGTCGGCTTTGTGCCGATCACCTGCGCAACGCCGATCATCATGGCCAAGCCGCTCGGCTTCTATGACAAGTATGGCCTTGACGTCGACGTTATCAAAACAGCGGGTTGGGCGGTCGCGCGCGACAAGTCCCTCAACAAGGAATACGACGCCTCCCACATGCTGACGCCGATGCCGTTGGCCATAACTATGGGAGCCGGCTCTACGGAGGTTCCGTTCCTAATGCCGGCCGTCGAGAACATCAACGGCCAGGCAATTGTCCTGCATAACGACCACAAGGACAAGAACGATCCAAAGCAGTGGAAGGGCTTTAAATTCGGCGTCCCCTTCGAGTATTCGATGCACAACTTTCTTCTGCGTTACTACGTAGCCGAAGCGGGTCTCGACCCTGATCAAGATATTCAAATCCGTGTGGTTCCGCCGCCAGAGATGGTCGCCAACCTGCGCGCCGGAAACCTCGATGGTTACCTGTCGCCAGACCCATTCAACCAACGCGCAGTCTGGGAAAAAATTGGCTTCATCCACATTCTGACGAAGGACATCTGGGAGGGGCACCCGTGCTGCGCCTTCGCCTGCTCCAAGGAATTTGCGGACACACTACCCAACACTTACGGCAACCTGCTGAAAGCGCTTGTCGACGGCACGCAGTACGCCAGCGTTAAGGCGAACCGTAAGGAAATCTCCAAAGCAATCGCGCCGACCAATTACCTCAACCAGCCGGTGCCGGTTATCGAGCAGGTGCTGACTGGACGTTATGCGGACGGCCTGGGTAACGTCAAAAACGTGCCCGACCGCATCGACTTCGATCCATTCCCTTGGCACTCGATGGGCGTATGGATACTCACCCAGATGAAACGCTGGGGCTATATTGACGGTGAAGTTGATTACAAGGGAATTGCCGAAAAGGTCTATCTCACCGCCGACTGCGGTAAAATCATGAAAGATCTCGGCATGCCGGTGCCGGATAAGACCTATGAAAAATATACTATCATGGGCAAGGAGTTCGATCCCGATAAAGCGGAAGAATACGTCAAAAGCTTCAAGATCGGGCGTGCATCGTGAATGGAAAAAGCCTATCCGAAAACGCAAAGGCGCTGTTGCTATCCATTTGCCTTCTCGTCGCGTTATTGGGCACGTGGGAATTGAGTACTCCGGCGGTTAAATCCGCCGGAGAACTCACCGAATACGAATTGCTCACCGGTGGCGGGGGACAGCAGGCGCGCGTGCCGCCGCCCTCGCAAGTGTTCAATAAGGCGTATGATGAGCTCTCGCGACCATTTTACGACAACGGGCCGAACGACAAGGGCATCGGTATCCAGCTAGCCTACTCCCTCTATCGGGTGCTAACCGGATTCTTCCTGGCGGCCCTGATCGCTATTCCAATCGGGTTTCTTATCGGTATGTCGCCGGTCGCCTACAAGGCGCTTGACCCCTTTATCCAAGTTCTTCGGCCGATATCGCCGCTTGCCTGGATGCCACTCGCGCTGTTCATCATCCAGGATAGCCAGGCCTCGGCGATCTTCGTCATCTTCATTTGCTCCATTTGGCCGATGTTGATCAACACCGCTTTCGGTGTCGCAAACGTACGCAAGGACTTTGTCAACGTTGCGAAAACGCACGAGCTCGGCCCACTGAAAACCGCCCTTCTCGTTATTCTTCCAGCTGCTGCTCCGACCATTCTAACAGGAATGCGAATTTCCATTGGTATTGCGTGGCTCGTCATCGTCGCCGCCGAAATGCTCGTGGGGGGCACAGGTATTGGCTACTATGTTTGGAATGAGTGGAACAATTTGGACCTAACAAGCGTGATCTTCTCAATCCTGATGATCGGCCTTGTTGGAATGATGCTGGATACGGCATTCGCATATGTCCAGCGCGCCGTGAAGTACCAGGAATAAACTTTCAGCCTTCGAAAGAGGAAAACCGTGTTGAAGCCATTTATCGAAATTACAGGCCTCACGAAACGCTTTCCCGCTCAGAAGGGGGGCGAACAGCTGACGGTCTTTGAAAATGCAAACTTTTCAATCAAAAAAGGCGAATTCGTTTGCATTATCGGCCACTCCGGCTGCGGCAAGTCAACGATCATGAATATCCTCGCCGGTCTTGATACGCCCACTGAAGGCGGCATCATTATGGGCGGCAAGGAGATCTCCGGTCCAAGCCTCGACCGTGGCGTGGTCTTTCAGAACTATTCGCTGCTACCGTGGTTGTCGGCCCTTAAAAACGTCATTTTCGGCGTCAGTGCCCGTTACCCCGATTGGTCGCGCAGTAAGGTCATCGAGCATTCACAAAAATATCTGGAGATGGTCGGTTTGACCGGCGGCGCCGAGCACCGCAAACCGGCGCAGCTGTCCGGTGGTATGCGCCAGCGTGTATCGATTGCACGTGCCTTCGCGATCCGCCCGAAATTGCTTCTTCTTGATGAGCCCTTCGGCGCCCTAGACGCGCTGACCCGGGGCACAATCCAGGACGAGTTGACAAGGATTTGGTCAGGTTCCGAGCAGACCGTGTTCATGATCACCCACGATGTCGACGAGGCAATCCTTCTCTCCGACCGCATCCTGCTGATGACCAACGGTCCCCATGCGCGCGTTGCGGAGAGCGTGGTCGTCGATATTCCCCGGCCGCGCGATCGCGCGGAAATCATCCACAAACCAGCCTATTACAAAATCCGTAATCACCTCGTCGAATTCCTCGCGCGCCGCTCAAAGCAACTATCAGGGGATCGCGACCATGGTGGATCGCCGCCTATTACCGTCAGGCCCGGAATAGACGATGCCGACGACAAGGAGCGCCGACCAGAAAACCGACCAAAACTCGTCTCGGTCGCAAGCTGACCCCCAACGCGCCCCAACAAGTCTCGCACCAAATATCAGGAGTTATCATGGACAAGGCCGAAGTAACCGAAATGATCCAGGCTAAGAAGAAGCAAACTGGCATTACCTGGGCCAGCATCGCCGATGCCCTTGGTATGTCGGAAGTATTCGTCACATCAGCTTGTCTTGGTATGAATTCAATGCCGCGGGACAAGGCGGACAAGCTCGTCACGTATCTCGGTTTGCCGCAAGAGGCGGGTCCGGTCCTTGCCGAATTCCCAACCAAGCTCTTCGATCAAACGGTGCCCACCGATCCGTGCATTTATCGCCTCTACGAAATCGTAGGTGTCTACGGCCAGACACTGAAGGAACTGATCCAGGAGAAGGGCGGCGACGGCATCATGAGCGCCATTGATTTCGAAATGTACGTCGACAAAATCCCTGATCCCAAGGGAGACCGCATTGAAGTCAAGATGTCTGGAAAATTCCTTCCGTACAAGTCATGGTGACGTGATGCCCGGAGGCCTGGCTTGGAAAAGCCGGGCCAACATTTTTACTCAGGCCCCGAGATTTCTAAGTCATGTCCCGACCGCCACTCCCACCCTTCACGCTGGAGACGGCGCTCGTTAAAGTTCGCAAGGCCGAGGACGCCTGGAATACCCGGGATCCTGATGCTGTTGCTCTTGCCTACACCGAGGACACCGTCTGGCGGAACCGCGCAGAGTTTCTGAATGGCCGTGAGGAGGTGCGCGCGTTTTTACAAAGAAAATGGACGCGTGAACTCGACTATCGGTTGATCAAGGAAATCTGGACGCACGGCGAAAACAGGATTGCCGTCCGTTTCTGCTATGAGTGGCGCGATGACGCTGGAGCCTGGTATCGCGCCTACGGCAACGAGAACTGGGAATTCGACGCCCAAGGGCTCATGCGTCGCCGTATCGCAAGCATCAACGACCGTCCAATCAAAGAGACAGACCGCAAATTCCATTGGCCTCAAGGTCGCCGGCCCGATGATCATCCAGGCCTCAGCGAACTTGGTCTCTAAGGGTTCTCAGAGGCCCGGGCAGCGCGCAACTAAGGCTATCCCGTCCACAAGCGTACTAACTAAAGAGATGCCGCCGCGCATGAAAACCGCTTCAATCTGACTTGAAGCCTCCTAGAACCGTCATTCGCACCAGTTCGGCGAAACTCTTTGCACCAAGTCGTTGCATGATCCGAGATCGGTGCACCTCGACCGTTCGCGGGCTTATTCCAAGTTTGCGGGCTACGACCTTGTTTTGGTCTCCCTTGACTAGCAGCGTCAGCACTTCGGCCTCGCGGTTAGTTAGATTTGAAAGAGCGGCCTCAAACTCCGCGTCGTTCGGTTCCGTGTCGTTCTTCTTCCGTACGCTGCCGCAGGCCCGCTCAACGACTTTCAGGACGGCTTCCGGGTCAACCGGCTTTTCAATGAAATCGGCTGCGCCCGTTTGGATGGCCTTCACGGCCATAGCAATATCCCCATACCCGGAAATCATAATCACCGGGGTGTTCTGCTTGTGCTGTTTGACAATATCCAACACGTCCAAGCCATTCATTTTCGGCATGCGAACATCGATGATGACGCAGTCCGGATCAAGTCCGGGTAGCGCCTTAATATATTCATGTCCCGATGAGAAGGTCTCGACATGATAGTCGGCTACGCGAAGAACGGTAGCCAGGCTGTTTCGGACAAGATCCTCATCGTCGATGATGTTCAGGTTAATCGGTCTCTCGTCCGACATACCAGCTCTGCCCCACACGTTTTAAGCCTTTCCAATCGGCTGCCCGTTGATCCTAGTTCAGCCACCGCCAAATGGCTACTCCAGCCTTGTGTCGGCACCTCAGTTGCCTGACGGAAATACCCGAGCCAGCAACCGAATTACTCCTTAGCCAAGTGAGCTTACAACGGAGTATCCGGGCGCGTCTTTAAAGCAGCCGGAGCAACTTTATAAGAACCGCTTACGTAGTTTCCCGGAATGTAGACCACCCGGCGTCGACCTATAATCGAGCGCGAAACCACGGACATGGTACATGGCTCATCAAATGGCCAGCAGTACCCGGAAGCGAGTGAAATTGAACCAAATCCAAAACCGCATTACCATCGTCGACGACAATGACGGCGTCCGACGAACCTTCAAGACCGTGCTCCAGTGCGCAGAATACTGCGTAAGCGAGTACGCATCGAGCCAGGACTTTCTTGACGGAGGTCTTTCCTGCTTACCCGACTGCATCGTGTTAGATTTGGAAATGCCAACCCCAAACGGCGTCGAGGTGCTCGATCAGCTACAGACGCTGTCGTGCGCAACGCCAATCGTCGTCGTGACGGGTACGAACGATGATGATCTTCTCCAAGCTGCCGAACGCGAGATTGTTGTTGCGATCCTCAAAAAGCCGATCGGGCCCGACGAACTGTTGGTGACCGTAGCAAAAGCCTTGTCTTGACCTTCTGTTTATACGGTTTGGTCGGCCTTACGTGTTTTTACGTAAGATACTTCACGTAAGGATTGGACCGAACTGTTTAACCAAACAGCTGAGAGCCATATTTGGATTGTGGCCTCTGGCTGAAGCTCATTGAAGAAGGGCGAAACGTGCAAGCTCGGGCAGAGCGTTGCCAAGGGATGCAACAACGCCAAGCTGCTGTATTTGCGTAATTTATTTAGTTCGTAGGGCGTCTGTTATGATTGATAAAACTGCGGAAAAACCTCTAGCGCGGCAAGTCCCCCACCGCGGGACTGCATTGAACCTCCCGAAACAGGAGGCCGTGCCGGCCAAGATCTCCGCCGATCGCGAACGTAGCCTTGTACTGAGGGTTGGAGAGGCTCTCTTCCGAAAAGGGCAGCCCAAAACCGACGTTTATCGCGTTGAGGCGGGGGTTGTGTTCACCTCCAGCGGCGGCGATGATCGCTCGCAGAGAAGCTTTGATATGGCCGAGCCCGGCGACTTTGTTGGATTAGGCTTCCTCGAGCTTCACTCCAACTCAGCTTTCGCAATGACCGATTGCGTAGTCAGTAGCTTTTCGCAGAAAGAGTTCGGTGAGCTCGCTGATCACGACGCCGGGCTGCGCGCGCAGGAAGCCCGCGGTATCACTCAAGAGTTCGAATTGCGCAAGGCCGAGTGTGTCGCGGAAGCGTCCCGTAAATCGACGGCACAGAGACTGGCTGCGTACCTGCTCGTTGTGGCGCGAATGAATAGGGTCGAGGGGCGCGAAGGTAATATCATACCCGAGTCCATTAGCTGTGATTTTCTCACGAACCTCCTCGAAGTTAGCTTTGAAGAGCTCTCCGACGCAACCAAAGAGCTTCACAAAAGCAAACTCATTGCTCTGGATGACCAAGATCGTGCTGAGATCGTCGATTTCGAGCTGCTCGAAGACTTCGCCAACGCCTGATCCAAACTGCCGACCGACCTGAAACGGATCCGAACGACGAGATGCGACACCGCGAAGGACGTTTGTTATCGAGTTCCGCATGGAGCTCCAACGTCTTGTCTAGTTGACGGCCGCTGATCTAGAAAGCCGACGGCATACTTGATCCGGCAACACCAAAAACCCTGAGCCCCTAAGCAGTTTGACTACGCCCCTTTCGCAATAGAGTGCTTGCCAAGCGCTGCGGCGTTGCCGTTTGCTCGCCGCCAATTTCTCTAGTCGCTTCCCCTTGCCTGCACTAATGTCTCTTCACAGCAGCCCAGAGTAAGAGACTGATAAGCTGCAGTTCCCGGATCGGCGGGCTGCTCGCAAAATCCAGATAGCATTGCAAAACATTTTGGATGACCGACCGTTCGAGCCGGAAGACACGCGATGACTATTAGAGCCATACTCACACTATTCTTTTTTGTGATCGTTGCTGAACTGGTTTCGCTAGCAATTATCATATTTCTGATGATCTCTGGGCAGCAGGACTTGGCGACTACCGAAAAGCGGCGTTACCAGGCTTTTAGAATCGCAGACGAACTCCGGCAGAGCTCTGATGACCTAACCCGCATGGCCCGTTTATACGTGGTCACGGCCGATCCCATCTTCGAAGAGTATTTTCGCGACATCCTGGCGATCCGCAACGGCTTACAACCACGACCGCCAAATTACGATCGGATCTACTGGGATCTTGCCGTCGCATCCCGCGAGCGGCCCAAGCACGACGGTGTCCCAGAGAGCTTGAAGCAAAGGATGGCGGACCTTGATCTTTCGCCCGAGGAGCTAGCCCTCCTCGTCGAGGCCCAGTCAAACTCCGACGCTCTGGTATCACTGGAGAACACAGCGATGAATGCTGTGAAGGTGCAGCTCGCACAAGGATCACAGACTGAAACCGAGACGCGACCGTCAAATTCGGAACTTGCTCATTCACTGATTTTTGGCAAGGAGTATCACGCGGCAAAAGCCTCGATCATGAAGCCTTTAGATGCGTTTCTGCTGGCGCTGTCAAAACGTATGAATACGTCGGTTTTCCAAGCAAGAAAGGCACTGCAACGCAATGCCATGACGGCGGCGTTACTAGTCGCACTCACAGTCCTCACCTTTGCTGCGATGGCAATGGCCATTGGCCGGCGCGTGATCCGTCCCGTTGGCGCCCTCGTCAAGCAAAGCAACGCGATTGCACGCGGTGACTACGGATATCAGGTTTCACCAGGTGCCGACGATGAACTTGGCATTTTGGCTCGGGCCTTCAACCGCATGTCACAGGCCGTTGAGCTAGATATTTCGCGCAGGACGGAGGCCGAGTCAGCACTGCGTGAAAGCCAGCAAGAACTACGCAACAGCCAGCACCTAATCGAAACGATTTTAGACCAAATGCCGGCACACATCTTTTTACGAGACACTGACGGCAGATTCCTATTGGTGAATTCGCGCTACGAAGAAATCTACGATGTCGACCGAAACGATATCATCGGCAAAACAATCGAAGAAGTTCTGCCAAAAGCTGAGGCTGAGTTCTTCCGTGCGCGCGACAAGGAATCGATCGAGACAGGACGCATCGTAGAGCACGAGATACAACGAAACTTGGCTGGTGACGAGCGTGTATTCGTCTCTTCCAAGTTTCCTATCCGCGGGAACGGAGACGCGGTCAAGTTGATCGGTGGTGTTTCATTCGAAATCACCAATCTGCGACGCTCGGAACAGATCCGGCTCCGCCAATCGAAAAAATTGGAAATGATTGGCCAGATGACCGGCAGTATTGCCCACGATTTCAACAATGTAATGACGGTGCTATCCTGCAATATCCCTCTTCTAAATTCCCAAAGGGTTAGCACCGATAAGCGAAATGAGTTGATCAAGGATTGCACCGAGGCCGTCGGCATGGCTTCGAACCTGACCAAGCGCCTGATGGCGATCGCAAGAAAGGAACCGCTCGATAAGACCAGGGTCGACTTGAACGACCTGCTTGAGGACTTAGCCGACTTCCTGAAGAGTTCAGTTGGTCAATCTGCAACAATCGAGTTTTCGCAGCACGAAGCACCACTTCCGGTGTATGTCGACACGGTCTTGGTCGAGATGGCGCTCCTCAACCTTGTGTTGAATTCTCGCGATGCGATGCCGGAGGGTGGTTTGATCACAGTTGCGACCGACGTAGCCGCGGTTGACTCTGCGACGCAGGCAAACTGGGGGCAAACTCACACCGGGCCATACGCGATCCTGCAGGTGATGGACACTGGGGCCGGCATGACGAGCGAGGTGAAGGATAAAATCTTCGAAGTGTTCTTTACGACCAAGGAAAAGGGTAAGGGAACCGGACTGGGATTAAGTGCCGTACAGGATCTGGCGAAAGAATCCGGCGGGTTCATTCAGATCGATAGTGAACCCGGACAGGGCGCGACCGTTAAGGTATTCATTCCGCTGCAGGACGTTGACTAGGCTACTCATCGCAGGCATCTAATCGCTGATCGAGTGTGGCAATAGAGCGCCGTTGGATCGGTTTCCACCAGGTGCGAACGCGGTCCCACAACGGAGAAAGGGCAGCGAACCATCCGCGTCGCGGTTGAACCAGTTGACGTCCGATTGTGTTTCCGGCATCGTCCGCCCTCCGCAGGTCCCATTCGGACCACGGCAAAAACCACAATGAAACGTCAGAACGCGAACAACTACAAAAGCTTGCCCTTGTAGCTCAGCTGGTAGAGCACCTGATTTGTAATCAGGGGGTCGGCGGTTCAAATCCGTCCGGGGGCACCAGTTTTTTCAATGGCTTAGCAAAGAGTTGATATTGGCGATGCACATCCGTGTCAGCACTATGTCAACAAAACGCCAAGAAAATCTCACAACCGTTCATTCTGTGCTTTCAGCATCGTGACGCCGCACGTCCACACATAATTCCCTCAGGTTCCAGTTGAATTCGCAACGCGGGATTTGACCGCCTATATGGCCTGCATATAGTTGCCTTGATCAGAATGCAGTCACTGTAAAACGATGGGTTGATGATGGGCCATGGTGCGTTCGGGCGAGCGATAAAGGCATGGGCAGACAACTCCATTGACAGGATGGAAACTTGCTCAAACGAGCAACGCGTCCGTCAATACTTGGTTCTGCCTTTACTGCAGGCGTTGGGCTACGACCCATCCAATCCCCAACAAGTAGTCCCTGAGGCTGCCGCCGGAAACGCACAAAAGCCGCATGGGAGAGTGGACTACTGTCTAGTCGTTGACGGCGACTTTGCTGTCGCCATTGAGACGAAAGCCATCTCCAAAACACTCTGCGATGAACAGGCTCAGCTAAAGCGCTACTTTGAAGCGATACCCACAGTCAAAGTCGGTATTTTGACGAACGGGGTTATCTTTCGCTTCTTCACCAGCACGGACCATAATCACTTGATGGAGGCTGAGCCCTTCGCGTCAATTGACATCAAAGAAATCGCGACGAAGGGTCCATCTGATTTCCAGGTGCACCTATTGCAGAGCCTCTCTAGAGACCAGTTTGACATGCAGGCGATCACGGAGGTCGCCGACACCAGACTGCTCGAAGAGCGTCTTAAGCGCTGGTGGTTGAACCAAATGCACCAACCTGATGACGAAATGTGCAAGTTCGCTCTGCGAGCGCAGGGCAAGAAATACATCAATCAACGAACGATTGAGAACCTGCGCCCTCTAGTCATGTCTGCCTTCTTAAGCGCAGTCAGCAACATAGTGTGGGACATATTTCGCAAGCGGGGCGTCCTCGGTTTTGCGCAACCACCGGGGCCTGAGCAAACTGATCCCCGGATTGTGACGACTGCCCGGGAAATCGAAGTTTATAATCAAGCCAAACTCAAACTTGCACATCTTGGCAATGCTGCGGGGCTCTCACATCAATTGCTCGATCATGTCAAATATCGCGACTACGTTGGACACTTCACCGTCTACTATGGCTCGGTCCGAAAGGGCTCCTTGTTCAAATTCTACGAAGCAGAAGAGCGCCAGGGCGCGAATGAGAAGTTCATTTTTGATGGAGGTCGTGAATATAACTCCATAGATGAAATCGATGGCGATCTACTCAATACGTATCGTCGACGCATCAACGAGGTGGGGGCCCCAAGCTCGTAAGTTCGAAATTTCAGAAATGCTCAGCAGGCATTTGCATGCTCGATTGCCCTAAGCGGTGTTAGACCGATAGACTGCTGTCACCCAGCATCAAATGAAACCGTGCAGCTTCGCCAGGCCTATGATTGCCCGCAGCTTACCCGCAGGCCGCGTCTCGTCGCTCTCATACGTGTCTATCAACATGTCCGTCAGCCTGTCGACGGTAACTCCGTGTTCTGCCTCCGCACGCCGCCGCCCCTTGGCCTGCAGTTTGGCTATCCTCGGGGCAACCGTGGGGTGGCGGTCTGTGTTGGTGACATGCGCGAATTTAATC
>DAOUZE010000188.1 GCA_030665765.1 Filomicrobium sp. | reverse complement strand
CGGCCCCGTGGGAGCAATGGCGTGCGCGCCTCAACAAATGGGCTGGTGGCATCGATACCTATAAGGAACTGCACCGCGTTGCCCGCGAGGTGCCCGCCGATATGCTGCCCGAAAATGTCGAGCCGCGTCGCTGGTGGAAATAGGCCTAGAGGTTGGACGTCACTGGAGTGGAGGGGCTATTGCGCCACCACTCCGAACCCGACGCCGCTTGGAACTCATAAGTTACGGCGAGAATTTCGTTCCGGCCGGCTCAGTTTAAGTGGCTCGCACGATTTCCATCACAAACGAAATGGTCTTAAGTTTTCTGAGACAACACGACAGTACCGCACTTAGCGCGGCTTGCTTGGGTCATAGGCTGCCCAGTGGCCAAGGGAAATGCCGAGAAACTCTCGGCAGAAGGAGGAAATGGGATGTCTTCAACATTCGAGGGCCTCGGGACTATCGTGTCCGCAATTATATCAATGGACTCATTTGAAATCACCGAAGCGCTCGATCATCAGGCCGCTTACGTATTTGGATTGGGCATTGTATTGATTGGCGGATTATTGCTGATGTTTCTGTTGCGTGCGGTACCGTTTCTTGACCGATACCTGGAACGAACGGTCCTGATCACGACCTATCTAATCATTGCGGCAGTGATCTTTGTCGAGGTCATTCGCCGGTTCGTTTTTCAAGTGCAGGCACCATGGTCTACGACGCTACCGCCCTATTTGTTCCTGATCATGACCTGGGTGGGTTGTGCGTATAATACCAAGCTGCGAACGCATCTTTCCTTTTCGGAAATTCGAAGCAACCTGCCACGTGCCGGACAACTCGCCTGTCTCACACTCGACGCGGTTTTGTGGTTGATCTTCGCCTTGATCGTGATCGTTACAACGCTGAAGCAGACCGCTAACTCGGCTTCGAATTTTCAAATCCTGTTGGGCACCGACAACGTCATGCAGTGGTGGTTCTACGCGTGCGTCCCCGCGAGCTGGCTTCTGCTGAGTGCTCGCGTCATGGAGAATCTGACCGAGGATTTCGCGCGCTACCGTTCAGGTGAGCCACTTATTCAATTGACCGCCATCGGTGGCGAGTGAGGGGATTGAGACATGACTGATGGTACCTTGGTTACACTTATATCGCTTGGCGTGACCGGACTATTCATGCTCGGCGTACCAATCTTCCTCGTCATTGGATTTTGGGTGGTGTTTTGCAGCTTCGTTCTGGGGCTTACACTCGACAATATCGGGGTCGCGTTGTCGGACGTGTTCACAGATGGATTTGCGCTGCTTGCTATGCCGTTGTTCATCCTCACGGGTGACTTGATCGCCAAGTCGGGGATCGCCCGGCGATTATCGGACTTCGCGTATTCGTGTCTGGGCTGGCTGCGCGGCGGACTGGCAATGGCAAGCCTTGGAGCCTGCGGTCTGTTTGCGGCGATCTCGGGATCTAACTCGGCAACCACCGCAACGATTGGTGCGATGATGCATCCAGAAATGGTCAAAGGGGGTTATGACGAACGGTTTTCTGCCGCCACTGCTGCGTCTGGCGGTACGGTCGGTATTATCATCCCGCCTTCGATCATCTTCATCGTCTATGGATTTTTGCTCAACCTGCCAATTTCGGATCTCTTCGTCGGTGGAATCATTCCCGGTGCATTGATGGTTTTCGGTATGATGGTCGCCTGTTGGATCGTTTGCTCGATGAATGGGTGGGGGCACCTGATCTCGCTCAGCCTGAACCGAGTGACGAAGACAGCGTTTGGATCCTGGCTTGGTTTTTTTGCTATCGGCCTGGTGCTATGGGGGATCTATACCGGCAAGTTTTCGCCAACCGAGGCGGCTGGTGTGACGGTCGGTTTCTGCATGATCGTCGGGCTGATTTCCTTGCCGCTTTACCGCATGCTGGGATTTGAAGGCAATGAGGACAAGCCAGTTCAAGACAAGAGCTATGCGGAGATGGCTCTAGTGGAAGGTTTCACGGTTGCTGAGATCCCTAGCATCGTCATCCGATCCGCTCAGATTACTGGGATCCTAGCGCCGATGATTGCCGTCTCGGTCGTGATGCAGCAGATCCTGTCGTTACTTGGCGCTAAAGAAACGATCGAGGCTTTTGTCACAGGCATGGGCGGATACTACGCGGTGTTGTTCACCGCCATGGCGATTGTTTTTGTTGCGGGCATGGTTCTGGAAAGCCTGCCAAATACGATTATTCTGGCTCCGATTCTGGCACCAATCGCCCATTCGATCGGCGTTGATCCTGTGCACTTCGCGGTGATCTTCCTGGTTGGTGGTTCCATCGGCTTTATTACTCCACCGTATGGCCTTAACCTTTATGTCGCCAGCGGAGTAACGGGTGTCCCCTACTTCAGATTATTGAGGTATACAATTCCCTACCTTATGTCGCTAATCTTTGTGTGGCTTCTCGTGGCACTGGTGCCCGAGCTGTCGACAATATTGTTGCCGAATAGGTGATAACCAATTGGAGGGTCGGCATTGACGTTGGACGCTGAGGACAAGCTCGACACAGTCCCCCGCAGCCTGCGGACCCTGCTGATCCTAGAAGAGGTTGCTCGGGTCGGCGTCCCAATGACGCCGACCGAGATTAACCGCTCCATCGGCTTGCCGAAGCAGACCCTGCACCGGATGTTTTCAGTGCTTGAGGAGGAAGGTTTTCTGCAGCGCGAATTCGATGGCCGGGCTTTCTCACCAGGGCCACGTCTCCGGGCCATGTCGATTGGAATCATGTCGTCAGTTCGAGCGCGAGCTAGTAGGCTTGCGGTCATGAATGCACTGTCGTCAAAGATCGGTGAGACCATTAATCTCGTCGTTCCGGATCGGCTCTATATGATTTATCTCGACCGCGTTGAGACGAACTGGCCGTTACGCATTCAGCTGCCTATTGGAACACAAGTCCCCTTTCACTGTACGGCTAGCGGCAAGCTCTACCTGAGTACGCTCCCAAGTTACCGGCTAATGCCAATAATCAATGCTGGGGGCTTTAAAAAGATGGCCAAGAGGACAATTACTGCCCCCAAAAAGCTCGCGGCGGAAATCAGTCGCATCCGCGAGGTTGGTTTCTCTCAAGACAATGAAGAATTTATTGATGGAATGGTTGCTATCGCGACCCCTGTTAGAGATGTGAACGAGCGCATGGTGGCCAGCCTTGCACTCCACGCGCCAACCCCACGCATGTCAATCGACCAGGCGCTAACCCACATTCAGGATCTGCGTGCTGCAGCTGATGAGCTGACGAGCATACTCGCGGAAGAACAAAAAAGAACTTGTTAGCCACTCTTCAATAGGCTGAAAGCGGCGGGCAAGCGACGATGAGCGCGCCTACAGCTCACCAATCTGGTACTCGCCCTCAAGGACATCATCGGCGCAGAAGTGAGCGTCATCCACTACTCAGATGTTGTGTTTGGCTAGATTCGACACTAGTGGAACCTCGCAAATCACTGTGGTCTCTAGTATCAGAGATTTTGAGGTATGAACGAGTTTTCCCATGCTATCGGACGTATTGTTAGCCATTGATTGATCCGTATCACAGCAAAAATCAAGCTGGTGTAATTGACTGATAGTCATGTCTACATTTTTGCGATTCAGTTCAGCTCGACTAAGAATTTTTGTATTTTTTGTAGTGGCGATTTCCAGTGTATCCGTTCCCCCGGCGTCTGCGGAAGACCGCCTGGTGGACCGGATTATGATCCATCCGAGCGGGGCATCGCGACAGGATGTGGTAGTCGAACTGGTCGGAGCTTCCCACGAGGAACGACAGCTTGTGCGCGAGGGGGCGAAACGTGCAGTCAACCTGCTCGGTCAATGCGGCTTGGAAGCACCGCCGCTTATCAGAGTGATGATCGAGAAGAAACCACTTAATGTTTGCGGTGTTGATGCATTTGGCAGCTTCGATGCCGAGTCTCAGTCCATCCGGCTGGTCAACAAACAGACGTGCGCGAAGATGATTAGCGTCAATTCAGCGTATGCTGGACTATCGTTCGACGAGTTCTTCAAGAGCCTCACAGTCCACGAGATGGCTCATGTTATCTTCAGACACCGTCTGAATGGTCGCCGGGTGTCGCACGCGACACACGAGTATGTAGCTTACGCCATTCAGATCGCTTCGTTCCCGACAGCCGAACGCGCTGAGTTTCTCAAGTTGTTTACACGCGAGCCGCCCACCGATTTAAGCCCGTTCGTCGACATACTACATCTTATGTCGCCGGAGCACTTCGGTGTACTGGCCTACGATCACTTTTCAGCTCCTGATAACGGCTGCAGGATTTTCACGGGGATTGTGAAGGGCCAGGTTGAATTCCCAGTCCTGGAAGAGCTTGAGTAGAGGCAGGTTTGCGGCCCCAGATCAGGGGTGCTCATACGGCATTTCTCCGAATTGTCTCAGGCACCGCCTCGTGGTCTTGGCGTTTGATACGGACGCACATGAGGCTCTTGCAGCAGAACATGGCGGACGAAGTCGTTTCCGCCGCGCGAGCGCAAGAAGAATGGTGTAGCGGGCAGGAGTAAACGGCCGGTCAACGGGTTGTCCGTCCAAGGCAACAACTAATGCGTCATGACCATCGAATGAGATAAACATGACGCGGGCGTTCACCACATTGACGAGACGAAGACGCTGACATTGACCTGAAAGAACAGGAAAGTGCTGGCTGAAATTGCCGTTCACCGTCAGGATGTTTCCAAGACGGCCAGCATGCGAAATGTCGTGCATGCTCTCGAAACTGGCGTCGTCGATCTTTCCTTTCGTTCCGATCCACCAGTCGTCGAAGATCAAAACAAGGTCCTGATCAACCTCGGGCGGTTTTTCCTTATCGATAACCAGGGCGCCAGTGGTTCCGCCGAGTTCAAACCCTTCCCACTGTACAGATTCCATAACCGTGAGCGGTGACGGGGCTACCTCACCGAGAACAAGCTATATTATCTGATTGACGCGCTCCTGGCCCCGGAACGGTAAAGACCACCCACTTTACGCCGACGAGAGGCAGGCTTGTGACGAGTTCGGGATCGGTGGCGTCACCGTAGACGACGTCGATCCACTCGTATTGAAATCGATTCCAACCATGATCCGGCGCCAAGGGTGCGGTTCGCGTCAATCCGGCGCGCCCGGAATATCTGGCTTTCGCTTTTGGGCCAAGCTAGAATCCATGGCGGGACACTCATTCAGGTCCATCGTGAACAAGGCCGGGCAGCGTACGTTATTCCTTCCACTGGACCAATTGGAGTGTTCCTGGGAAATGCTACGCGGCCGCTTGAAACGAGAATCGGCGTCACCCATGAAAAGTTCATTGAAGCACGGGGAAAACCCACATCAAGAAGGGTTCGTGGTCATCGACGAGGAATCCGGTGATCCGCTTGCCATACAGCATTTCAAGACGGCGTCAGGTGAACCCCTCTCGGTTCATGCCGAATCCGTGGGGTGGATCTACCTGACAAACCTTTTCCGCGGAGTAGACGCGCTAACCCGCGTCGCAGCCGCTTTTGAGCGGAACACCGAAGCCGTACCGCGGATTTGCATTCTGGTGCAGCACGGAAATACGTGCGGGGCTGCATGCGGGTCCGCCGAGAATGTGCTGCATCAAGCCATCGATACCAATTATAGGGCCTCGTTCGATTCGCTTCTGGTTACGAATGTGCCGCTGACAACGGAGCTGGCTTACCGTTTGCGCCAGTGGATGCCGGCGGATAGGCCGTTTTCGGGGATTGTGGCGCCAATGATCGAGGAGACCGGAGCAGGCTTCTTCGCGCGCAAGAAAGGCACGTGTCAGCTCCTTTCCAACCCTGCGCTCGGGGAGGTTGGTGTCGGTGCTCTGAGACCTTTTCAGCAGGTTTGTAGCATACGCGGGGCGACGCTGACACAAGCGGCAAACACGTTCGTTCCGCGCTTTCCGAGAGACTGGAGTCAGAACCTGATCGAGGACATGTGCCTTGCTTGGGGGGTGTGCGCGGCGAGCGACAGCAATTGCATTGCCGCCGCAAAGGACGGCAAGCTGGTTACGAACGCCGTCGGTCAGCCGTGTACGATGGGCGCCTGCGAGTTGGCTGTGCTGCAGGCCGATCAGCCTGGGCGTGGACGGCCCTCGTTGCTTAAAGGGGCCGCCGTTGTCAGCGACTCGTTTTTCGCATTCGCCGATGGAATCGACATGCTTGCCCGCAAAAAGGTCCGGGCCATCTTTGCGACCAGAGGCTCGCAAAACGACAGTGCGATCATGGAACACGCCAAGCGGTTCGATGTCGTCGTTCACACGGTTCCCGATGACGAAGGACGCATCTTTGCAGGACATTGATTGTCGCCGTGGGACGGCTGGGCGTTGCCCTACTTGATGGAGGCGAATGTACTCGTGCATCGTAACTCCTCGCGGACGTTCTTTCGTTGCGGAGATGTCGCGCGCATCGACGAAGCCGCGGAAGTTTTTCGTTTGATCGCTTGCAATGGCTCGGTGCGCGCGGTGTTGACCTATGGTAAGCGACAAGCCCAACAGAAAGAGCCTGCCAAATCACGACCGATGGGTCATTGATTGGCGGGCCGAAGTGTTATTCCGTTACCACCGGTTAAAACCTACGGAGCCGATGTCGGCGCCCCGAGTTCGTTATGCTTTGGCGCGTTCGATCCGCGCCGCCGTCCGTTTGTAGGCCGGCGTTTTTGATGCCTTGTCGTAGGTGCTTCCGGTTAGTCGGTTCGCGAATGCCTCGCTGAAGTGGAACGGATAGAATATTGCTCCTTCCGGCGTCCGGTCGGTGACATGCACCTTGACCTCGACCGAGCCGTGCTTTGTGACGATGCGTCCCCTGCAGCCGTTTTCGAGATTGTACCGGCGTGCGTCTTCAGGATGTACCTCGACCTCGCCCTCTGGCCGCATATGATCAAGTCCACGGGAACGCCGCGTCATGGTGCCGGTGTGATAGTGCTCGAGCAACCGGCCCGAGTTGAGGTTCAGGGGATAGCGGTCGTCGGCCACGTCCTCGCCGGCATCGTCTTGCTCGACGATAGAG
>DAOUZE010000334.1 GCA_030665765.1 Filomicrobium sp. | reverse complement strand
AAGAGGGTGGAACTCTCGACCATCCGATCAAAAGTCTGCTTTTTTCAAACGGTTTTTCTGGCAGTCTGAACTGTGTAACGACTCGAGCAGCGTTTGTTTGAGTGTCCGAGGGCTCGTTGGAGTGGCGGTCCTGCTCCACTGGCAGCTCGCTAATGACGGCACGGTGGCGTAAGTGTGATTTGTTTTTGGATTCCTGCCGTTTCCCGTCAGTCCTTTTTGAGAAACAACGTGAATACGTATGGTTAGAAGCCAATTCTGGGCTTGGATGCATTAACTTCTTCACCGCAATAATTTACCTTGCAAGCTATATAGTTTCGCACGTTCTCCCTGTTCGTGTTTTGGAAATACCGTTGTTAAGTCGTCGCGGCTTTGCAGTACGTGTGCGCGGAGTAGGACCAAGTGCTCTCCAATGATGAGGTTCGGCTGCCACCGTTGATAGGTGTCCAGTCATTTTAGGGTGAGTTGGAAGCATGAAGCTAATTTGGGGAGGGCTTGCGTTCGTTCTTTTGCAATTGACGTTTTTGCATGCGCCAGCTGTGGCAGATGACGGCTACTGGGACTATGCCCGCCACAATAAAGCAAAAGTGACGAAGTATCGTAAGTCACGGCATTATCGGAAGCGCAGATATGCAAAGCGTCGTGGTTTTTACTCTTATACATACAGGGATACCCTGCCGACCTATTTCGACCGGCAAACTCAGGGGGCTCCATTTGATAGTGGTTTCTTTTTTGATTCCGCCATCCGGCCCCACGGAGGCAACGCGCCCTACATGAACTGAGCGTCGGACACACCACAGCCGAAGTAGAGCAATGTTGCCTTGTGATGTGAAAGTACGATTCGTTCCACACGTCGAAAATACTGACTTCAAGCACAGGGGTCGCCTTGCAGGATAAAGCTAGCATCAGAAGCGATAAGGTCCACGGGCCTATGCAGCGGCCGCTAATGCCTGGCCGGTTTCAAACAGCAGTCGCTCGTAAAACCTTTCGAGCAGCAGCTAATCCCGGCAGCCTACTCCGCAGACCGTAGGTATGCTCCTTGGACTCACGTCGAGTGCCACCTGCGTTTAATTAATTACGAAACGGGTATGTGGTTCACGAACTGTGATTCACATCCGGCCTGCTCCGGTGGTCCATTTCTCGTGCAAGTTGATGACAAACTGAAAATTGCCGCCAGCTTCTCAGCAAGCAACCGTTTCCGTAGTATTGGTGTGCCAATTTCGAAGTGGCTGCCGCTCGTTAAAGGGCCGTCTTGTTACTGACCACGGGGCCGCACGGCTGGTTTCCGCTTGGCTGTTTCGAGGCTGTAAAAGCTTGACCATGGTATGGCCAAATGGCCAATCTGTATCAAAAGCAGGCACCGCTTAAAGCGCTCAGCAAACACGCGCAAAAGCTTCTCAGCCAACGGCGAAAAACAGGTAAACTTACGAACACTCGCCCAAAACGTGCATACAAGTCAGCGCAAAGAAAAGGGCCTAAGTGATTGATTGCATTGGTAGGCGGGGAGAGGATCGAACTCTCGACCATCCGATTAAAAGTCGGATGCTCTACCACTGAGCTACCCGCCCACACAGCATGTCATGCTGGAATCGCCGAGCTTTGTCAGCGCGGCGAGCCGGCTTTCTAACGCGCCGGGAAGTGGACTTCAAGGCGGGTTGCCACTTTATCTCGTTCAAACGACAGCTTACTTCAATATTCACCCTGGCCCTGTGGCGTTCGCCTCATGCCAGTCTTCGTCGTGGGACCAGATGACACAGCCGACAAGCAGGCTCGCCGCTGCGCTGACGCCGACAGGCGATCTGGCCAAGGCCATCGTGCTGATGCTAGCCGCCGTGACCCTGTTTTCCTTTTTAGACGCATCGGCGAAATACCTGGGAACCGTCTCAGGTGTCCCCGTTGCACAGATCATCTGGCTGCGCTTTCTGGTCCAGTTTGTGGCGCTCGTGGTGCTCGTCCCAGCATCCGGCGTACTCAGCCTCGGCGATATGTTTCGCACCAGGCGCCCTGCTTGGCAGGCCGTGCGCTCCTTAATGATGGCGCTCACCACTGTCTTTAACTTTCTGGCGTTGCAGTACTTACGGCTCGATCAAACCGTTACGATCATGTTCCTTTCACCCCTGTTGGTGGCGCTGCTTGCAGGGCCGCTTCAGGGTGAGTGGGTCGGTGTCCGGCGTTTCATGGCGATTCTGGCGGGCTTTGCCGGAATCTTAATCGCCGTGCGGCCGGGCGTCGCCGAAGTGCACCCGGCACTCCTCTATTCCTTTGCTGCAATGGCCGCCTACGTCGCATTTGCACTGATTACGCGCCACATCGCCGGGGATGATCCGCCGCTTGTAACTCTGTTTATGTCGATTTTTGCAGGCACACTTCTGGGAATCCCGTTTGCAGCCTCCGACTGGCGATGGGATTTTCCGGTCACGACCTGGGGGCTGTTGTTGTCGCTTGGGGTATTCGGCGGGGCCGGACACTATTTGTTTATTCTGGCTTACCGACTCGCACCGGCGGGAATCGTTACGCCCTTCATCTACATGCAAATCGTAAGCATGGCCGCGCTGGGTTACATCGTCTTCGATGATGTGCCCGACGTATGGACATTCGTCGGATCGACCGTTGTTGTTGCTTCGGGAATCTATCTGTTTCACCGCGAGCAGGTTGTGAAATCGTTGGAAAGCTAGAGCGCGTCAGACCCGTTCTTGGATTACGCTCCCGCCGACAATCGTGCCTTGGTTTGCTGCGCCCACTCAGCAAAACGGCCATCGGCGATTGCCTTGCGCATTGCCGCCATCAGGTCTTGGTAAAAGACGACGTTAATCCATGAAACCATCATCGAGCCAAGCATCTCGCCAGCCTTGATCAGGTGATGCAGATAGGCGCGGGAATAATCGTGCGCAGCTGGACACGAACTCATCGGATCAAGCGGCGCAGGGTTCTCGGCATGGCAAGCGTTTTTCAGATTGATCCGGCCTGACCAGGTAAAGGCGACGCCGTGTCGGCCATTGCGGGTTGGTAGCACACAATCGAACATATCGATGCCGCGCGCCACCGACTCGATCAGGTCGCCGGGCGTGCCGACCCCCATGAGGTAGTGCGGTTTCTGAGTAGGTAACAGCGGCACTGTGGCTTCAAGTGTGCGCAACATGGCCTCCTGACCCTCACCAACGGCAAGGCCACCGAGGGCGTATCCCGAGAAGTCCATAGCCACCAGTTCACCGGCCGAGCGACGGCGCAGCGCCTCATCTGTCCCACCCTGGACGATTGCGAATAGTGCCTGACCTTCGTTTGCTAGGCCCGAATTCCGATGTGCTTCGAACGCACGTTGGGAGCGTTCCGCCCATCGCAATGACAACTCCATTGCACGGCAAACCTCGTCTCGATGTGCCGGCAACTCAATGCATTCATCGAGCTGCATTTGAATGTCGGCGCCCAACAAGCACTGGATCTCGATTGACCGCTCTGGGCTCAGCATGTGGTGCGAGCCGTCAATGTGCGACGCGAATGCCGCGCCCTCTTCGGTGATCTTTCGCTTGGGGGCAAGGCTCATTACCTGAAACCCGCCTGAATCCGTCAGGATGGGGCTTGGCCAGCGCATAAACTGGTGCAACCCCCCTAGCCGATTGATGCGCTCGCCGCCGGGCCGCAGCATCAAATGGTAGGTGTTGCCGAGGATGATATCGGCCCCCGCTTCCCGCACTTGTTCTGGGTAGAGTGCTTTCACGGTGGCCGCGGTCCCAACGGGCATGAAGGCAGGCGTACGAATGGTGCCGCGCGGCGTGCTGATCTTACCGAGGCGGGCGGCTCCGTCGGTCGCGATGAGTTTGAAGCTGAATTTGTCGGAAGATGGGGGTTTTGCGTTCATGGCACGCGGTTATCGAGTGGCCTGCAGGGCCGAGTCAACAGGGCATTGAACGCCGCGAGCGGAACCCGACCCGGATCTCATCACCCCCTTAATCTCTGAACGGGAAATCTGACCGGAACAACGTCCGCTCAAAGCGGCTAAAGACAACTGCTTTCCGGCTCAAGAGGTGCTCGCCCGCGGCGCTGCCAATCAAGTTCCGCCTAGAGG
>DAOUZE010000100.1 GCA_030665765.1 Filomicrobium sp. | reverse complement strand
GATTCCGCAGGAAGTGATCTTTAACGCTCGCAATGAGATAGCCGCTATACATACCTCGGAAGCCATCGAGGCCTATCTCGTCGACGTTGTTTTCGCGACGCGATATCCGGAGCGCTACAGCGAGGAATTGAAGAGCTGGGTTGAAGTTGGAGCAAGTCCGCGAGGCGGCATCGGTCTCGACAAATGCTCGCGGGCGCACGCTTGGTTGAAAGGCCGCAATTTCGTGACGCCGGAAGATGTACGCGCCGTTGTCCATAACGTGCTGCGACACCGGCTAATCTTGAGTTACGAGGCCAATGCCGAGGGAATTGGTCCCGATCGAGTGATCAAGGAAATCATGGCCCAGGTCGCAGTCCCCTAGTGCGTCGTCACAAAGCGCAAGTTTCGATCGCGCGTCATGCCGCTCCGTAAATCTCCCTGCTGGGCCGTGAAGCACTTCCCACCAGGGAATAACGAAAACAAAAAGTTTGAACCCATGCACCGAAACAAGGTGTGATATCGTTATGGTTGATGGTGCCTACACGAGTCTGACGAGCCTCACCCGCTTGAAACATCAGGCGACACGGTTCTCATTTCTGCCTCGCCAACCCGTCCAGAGCCTTCTGGCGGGTCGGAAAGCTTCCCGGCTTCGCGGACGCGGATTGAATTTCGAGGAGATCCGCAATTACCTTCCCGGTGACGACATCCGAAGTATCGACTGGAAGGTGACCGCGCGCATGCGCGAGCCGCATGCTAGGATTTACACAGAGGAGCGGGATCGCCCGACACTGCTCGTTGTTGACCAACGCCTTAGCATGTTCTTTGGCAGTCGCGTCGCAATGAAATCAGTCACGGCAGCGGAAGTGGCCTCCTTGGCGGCCTGGCGGGCGCTGGATGTCGGCGACCGAGTTGGAGCAATCGTTTTCAACGACACCGAGACCATCGTTGTCAAACCACGGCGCAGCTGTAAGACCGTTATGCAGATCCTGCAGGCGATCGTAGCTCAAAACAAGGCGCTCAATGCCAATGGTGATACTTCGCCAGACCCAGGCCGCCTCAACTTCGTTCTCGGTGAGGCCTGCAGGCTGTCGACGCATGACACGCTCGTCTGCATCGTGAGCGATTTCCAAGGCAATGATGAAACGACACGTCGGCTTCTCAACCGACTTGCTCGGCACAACGACATTATTGCCGCCTTCGTTTTCGATCCATTGGAAGCCGAATTCCCCAGCGCCGGCCGCCTGGTCGCGGGCGATGGCGCAAAGCAAATCGAATTCAATTCTGCCGATGACAAGCTTCGCCGCGGCTTCGCGGAAACCTTTGACAATCGGCTCGAGAAAGCGCGCCAGTTCCTGTTGCGCCGCCAAATACCGGTTCTCCCATTGCAGACGGACCTTCCGGTTGTCGAGCAAATCGTCAAACTTCTCGGCCATGCACCACGGCAGAGGCAGGCATGACCGATAAGCAGTCGCCAACTGAAATTTTTGGCTCCGACCGGATGTGGGGCCTCAAGGAGCTGCCCCTCCCCGACCCCATAAGTTGGTGGCCCCAGACACCGGGTTGGTATGTCCTAGGCGGGTTGGCCGTTGCGGGGCTGTGCTACCTGATGTGGCGTTTGTGGATGCGCTACCAGCACAACGCTTACCGCCGGGAAGGTTTGGCCCGCCTTGACAAAATGACGACCGATCCGGCGGCTCTCAAAGAGCTGCCACTGCTGTTGAAGAAGTCAGCCTTGATGGCCGGTTCTAGGCAACAGGTCGCCAACCTCAATGGACGCGCCTGGATTGAATGGCTCAATGAAACCGCCGGCGACGAACTCTTCTCGATGTCCGATGCCGACACCTTCGAACAACTGGCTTTCGCGCCATCCGATCGCGCCATACTGGACACGACAAATGCCGAGCACCTGATCAAAGCAAGCAAGACTTGGATGAGGATGCACCGTGTTACAGCTTGAACTTCCATGGGCCCTGGCTCTTCTTCCTCTTCCGCTACTTGTTTACTGGTTGACGCCAGAATTCCGCGATCACGGAGAAGCAGTTCGCGTTCCCTTTTTTGCCCGTCTTGCGAAGCTCACCGGTAAAGACCCGCAGTCCGGCGCCGTAGTCCAGCAAAAGGGTGCGCTGCAATTACTGGTTGGCATCGCGTCATGGCTGTTAGTCGTTGCCGCTCTGACAAAACCGGTTTGGGTCGCAGAACCGATCGTGCAGGAAAAGTCGGCGCGTGACATGCTCCTGATTGTCGACCTTTCGCAATCCATGGATGAACGGGACTTCATCGGCGCTTCTGGCGAGAAGGTAACCCGGCTGGAGGCCGTGAAGGAAGTGCTCCGCGACTTCATAAGGCGGCGCGAGAAAGACCGGATTGGGCTTGCGGTTTTTGGCAACGCCGCCTTCCCCCAGGCGCCATTCACCGAAGATCATGCCACTGTCATCACGCTTTTGGACGAACTCAGCACCGGCATGGCCGGGCCGAAGACGATGATCGGTGATGCGATCGGCTTGGCGATACGCCTTTTCGATGCAAGTGACAAACAAAGCAAAGTCGCCATTCTACTCACCGACGGCAATGACTCGGGCAGTCAGATGCCGGTTTCCCGCGCCGCACAGATCGCCTCCGAGAACGGGATCGTGATCCACACCATCGCCATGGGTGATCCCACGACTGTTGGTGAACAGGAACTGGATACTGACTCGCTAAAAGACATCGCCGACAGGACAGGAGGCCAATATTTTCTGGCGCTCGATAAGGCCGGTCTTGAATCCATCTATGCCGAGCTCGACAGGCTTGCACCGGAACTCCTCGAGACAATCTCATATCGCCCCAAGCACCAGCTGTTTTACTACCCCCTAGCGGCGCTTGTGATCTGCATACTGCTATTGGCGGCCGCTATGCTCTATACTACGGCTAGGCGGGAGCAGGCGCATGCTTGAACAAGGCTTGGAGCAGTTCCACTTCCTGCGCCCGGCTTGGTTGGTGATAATTCCGATTGCGGCCTGGTTGTACTTGCGTCTGCGCGGCCGTTATAACGCAGCCGCCCAGTGGCGGCACATGATCGCACCCCATCTCATAGAACATCTTGTGGTTGGTTCCGGAGATCGCTATCGGATTCGTCCTTATCAGTTGATGACCGCGGCATTGATCATTGCCTCAATCGCACTTTCCGGTCCGACGTGGCAGCGCGAGGTCACGCCCTTCACCGAAGATCGGGCGCCTCTCGTGATCGCGCTCGAACTGACGCCGACAATGTTGGCAACAGACCAGCCACCAACGCGGCTTGAGCGTGCCAAGCATAAAGTCCGCGACCTTCTGGAACGCCGAAAAGGCGCGCGGACAGCGCTGATAGCCTACGCCGGAAGCGCCCACCTGGTGTTGCCGCTGACCGATGATGCAAATCTCATCGAGACCTATCTCGATTCACTTGTACCAGCGATCATGCCGAGCGAAGGCGACAACGCATCAACCGCCCTGCAGCTTGCCCGCGACATACTTGCCAAGCAACAGTCGGCCGGTTCGATTCTTTTCATTTCCGATGGCATCGACCGGACCCAGTCGACTGCGTTTGCACCAACCAACAAAGACTCAAATGACCAGCTAATATTCCTGGTTGCCGGCCACGACGCCGCCGCTTCGGTTTCACAATCAGGGGCTGATGGAAAAGATTTCGGTCTTATCGACGGAAAGGCTCCAGCCGCGGATATTGCCGGGATAAACAATGTGGCTGATGCTGCCGGTGGCAGCGTTATTCGCATGGCGTCCGACAGTTCTGATGTCGATGCTGTGGCTCGTCAAATCAGAACCCATCTCGTGAATACCATTCAAGACGACGACCGTTTTCAATGGCATGACTTCGGATACGTTCTGGTCTGGCCCTTGGCATTCATTATTTTGTTGTGGGCGCGAAGGGGTTGGACGGTTCAATGGGGCTGAGCATGCAAAGACTGGCTGTTCTGATGCTGCTGCTCTTGGCAGGCCCAACTGAGAGCCATGCAGGGAGCTTTGTGGACTGGTGGCTCACCTCCGATCAACAAGGGCGCCTCCACTTTGAGCGTGGCGACTATGAGAAAGCCGCACGCACTTTCGTTTTGCCGGAATGGAAAGCGATCGCCTTCTATAAGGCAGGCGACTTCACCAACGCCGCATCACTGTTCGAGAAAATGGATACGGGCGCCGGCCGCTTCTACCTAGGCAATGCTCTTGCGAAGCAGGAAAAACTGCCGGAGGCAGTAGCTGCCTACAAGCAGGCGCTGGATCTCAGGCCCGAGTTTCCCGAAGCGCAATTCAATCTCGAATGGGTCGAGGGTCTGCTGGAACTGGACAACAAGGAGTACGAAGACACCGGCGGAACAGGAGGCAAGCTCGGTGCCGACCGCATCGTGATGGACGAACGCGGCGCCAATGCAAAGGGGGAGGTTTCCACTCAAGAGCTGAAGGCGCATGAAGGTTTGTCCGACGAGGACCTCCGCAGCATGTGGATGCGTCGCGTTCAGACCACGCCGGGCGATTTCCTGCGCCTGAAGTTCAATCATCAGCTCAATGCACGGGCCGACAGCTCGTCCGAACCGGCGGAGGAGCCACAATGAGGCTACTGCGTGCTATCCCCATGCTGCTGCTTACAGGGCAGTCAGCAATGGCTCAGATACAAGAACCATCGCCGCAGCGCAATTACGCGGAAATCCGCGCCTACTTGGAGCCGAAGGAAGGCATCTTCGTCGGACAACTAGTGCGCTTATGGTTGGAGGTCAGGTCAACGGGACGTTTCCTTCGCGCACCGCGTTACCCGGACCTCGACATCGACGGCGCAATTGCGATTATGCCTGAACAGCTCGGTGTCAACTTCTCCGAGGGCCAGGGTGACGACACGCTAATCGGGCAACGCCAACGGTATGTCATCATCCCGCAGCGCTCGGGCGAGTTTACTGTGCCCGCGCTCACCATTGCTGTGACGCTAGCGGACGACAACGAACAGCCGAAGACAATCGAACTGCGCACCAATCCAGTTTCAATGTCGGTCACCATGCCTCCGGGTGCTGAGGACCTGGCTTCAATCGTGACTGTCCAAAAAATAGCGGTCGATCAGAAGTACGATGGTATCTCCGAAACGCTCAAAGCCGGAGACGCCGTTGCGCGGACAATAACGATGAACGCCGAAGGCACCCTTGCGCTGGCACTGCCAAAAATTGTCTTTTCTAGATTAGACGGCGCGCAGGTCTATCCCGCCAAAACCATTTTTGCGGACAAGATCAATCGGGGCACCTATCGCGCAAAGCGCACCGACGCCGCGACGTACGTTTTTAGTCGTGCTGGCGAGTTTTCCCTTCCGCCCATCAAAGTCACCTGGTTTGACCCCGACACAAAAACCCTCAAGAGCGAAGAACTTCCCGGTAAAAACTTTTCGGTACAACCTGATCCGCTGGCCAATAGCGCCCCGGAGGTAGAAACAACGGAAAAGGGCACATCGTCACAAATCTCCAGCGTGATCGTGACGATGCTCGAGTGGCTGCGAACCAACATCGTTTCGCTGACGCTGGCGTGCATCGCCCTTTATCTGGCGGCACTGATTTGGCGTCGATACGCTGCGGCTACCATGAATGCTGTTAGGTCATTCATCAGCAAGGTCCTAAGCTCTGAGCCCTTCTATTTCCTCAAGTTCAGACAGGCCTGCACCAAGGGAGATGCAAACAATGTCAGCAAGGCTTTCTGGAGATGGCTGGATTGCCTGACCCCGGAAAATCGCGCTGCGACAGTCGAGTTTCTATCCAGGCAGTCAAAGCAAAACGATCCGTTGAAACCCACCAGAGATTGGCAGCAAGACCGCTACCACGACGCATTGCTGACAACCTCAGCGACGACCGACGCACGCGAGATCTTTCGCATTGTCTCTAGCTTCCGCGCCAAGGTCTTGCAGGCCAGGAAAGCCACACGCGTGCCAGACAAGGTGGAACTGAACCCGCGCAGTGTCACCTCCGGAAGCGCGCCAACGTAACAAGAAGAGCCGTGAAGTGCCCGACGTGAAAAACGCCAGTCATTGCGCACAGGCGGCCTCCGGACCCTACGACAACACACGGCTCTCGTATTTTGATTCTTGGCGTTGATACAGCTCCATTGGAAGGGCGAGAAACTAGTGCGAACCGCGCCATGCCAAATGCACCATAGACGCAGCGATGTCGACGAAACCCTTGCGATAACCGACTTGCAGCTGCGCCTAAGAATTAATTTTGCCCGCAACGGTTTCTATGCGAAATCTCTGCCTCACCGGGCCGCTTGGCTCGGTCAATCTAATTTCCTACGCACGTTTAAAGGAGGAAGCACGTATGTTCTCGCGTCGCGTACAGTCGCGGATCGGCCCAGAGCGGTCGTACCATGGCCTACTCGCTCTATGTATATCGGTGTTTTTCGTCGCATCACTGAGCGGACAAGCCTTCGCCCAAGATAAAAAACCAAATATCCTCGTCATCTGGGGCGACGATGTCGGCATCGCCAACATAAGCGCCTACACAATGGGCCTGGTTGGTTACAAAACACCCAACATCGACCGCATCGCCAAAGAAGGCATGATGTTTACCGATTACTACGGTGAGCAGTCCTGCACCGCCGGTCGGTCGTCTTACATTATGGGCCAAAGTGTCTTCCGCACCGGCCTTTCGAAGGTTGGACTTCCCGGTGCCGAGCTTGGCATGCAGAAAGAAGATCCAACGATTGCAGGCCTGCTCAAAGCGCAAGGTTACGTCACGGGTCAGTTCGGCAAGAACCATCTTGGCGACAAGGATGAACATCTGCCCACCAACCATGGCTTCGACGAGTTCTTCGGCAACCTCTACCACCTAAACGCCGAAGAAGAGCCTGAAAACATGGACTACCCCAAAGATCCGAAATTCAGAGAGAAGTTTGGTCCGAGGGGCGTAATCAAATCATCAGCTGATGGCAAGATTGAAGACACCGGACCGCTTACCAAGAAGCGGATGGAAACAGTCGACGATGAAACCCTTGACGTGGCGTTGAACTTCATCGAACGAGCGCACAAAGCCGGCAAGCCGTTTTACGTCTGGTGGAATGGCACACGGATGCACTTCCGCACCCACGTCAAAAAAGAGCTGCGCGGCATTTCTGGCCAGGACGAGTACGCTGATGGCATGGTCGAGCATGACATGCACGTCGGCAAGCTGCTCGACAAACTCGACGAGCTGGGCATTACCGATAACACCATCGTCCATTACTCGACCGACAACGGGCCGCACATGAATACCTGGCCCGACGCGGCATGGTCGCCCTTCCGAGGCGAAAAGAACACCAACTGGGAAGGCGGCTGGCGCGTCCCGTCGATGGTGCGTTGGCCCGGCAAGATCAAAGCCGACGTTGTCTCCAACGACATCATGCATCATATGGACTGGCTACCGACCTACCTTGCCGCCGCCGGTGTTCCCGATATCAAGGAACAACTTCTCAAAGGCGGTGTCAGTGCTATCGGCCGCGAGTACAATGTCCATCTCGATGGCTATAACTTCCTGCCCTATCTCACCGGCCAGGATAAGACGAGCCCGCGCAAGGAGATCTTCTACTTCTCCGATGACGGCGATCTAACCGCGCTGCGTTATGAGGATTGGAAGATGATCTTCCTTGAGCAAAAGGCAGAAGCAACGTTGCGTGCCTGGATCGAACCGTGGACTCCACTGCGCATTCCGTTGATCTTCAATCTTCGCCGCGACCCCTACGAGCGCTCGTACTCAACGTCGAACACCTACTACGACTGGTTGCTCGACCGCGCCTTCCTGCTCGTTCCAGCTCAGGCTTACGTGGGCAAATTCCTTGAGACATTCAAGGCGTTCCCACCAAGGCAGAAAGCCGCCAGCTTCTCGCTCGACCAGGTCATGGAAAAGCTGCATCAGCCAGGCGGTGCCCAGTAACGAAACCGCAATCGCAGCAATACGATCAATCGGCGGGAGGGAAACCTCCCGCCTTTTCTTTTCGGTATCGGCATTGCCCAACATGATGTCGTGCCGGCGAAAGCCTGCTGGACTCGATGGCGAAGGTTCCCGCATTAGCACAACATGACATGGACGGCCGACCCTTACGCCTCCGCGCAGTGAGCGCGACGAAATCGGCGACGTGCGTCACCAGCGAAATGTTCTCGCCCGGAGTAGACCGATGTCAGTCATCATAGTCCATAGAACTCACAATCGATACGGCAATTGGTGGTTGGAGACCACGGCAGGGGACTTTGCCGAGCAGCTTGATGGAGGGCAGACCGCCGCCGGCGCCGATCCTGATGTGTTGCGTATTTCAGGCGTGCGGGTCGACAGCTACCCCAGTCCACCCCCAGTGTAGGCTTCAGCCAAAGAGCGGGCGCCAGCAGCTGGCTTTCTACAACCGAGGCGGACTTTTTTCTGGAGCGTCGGGAATGCACACGGATTCGGCCGCATCCAAGCCGGCGTCGAACTCGCGCGATATCCGGAGACGCTGTCTGAGATATCGCCCGGCGAACGCATCGACATCATCGCCCACTCCCACGGCTGCAACGTCGTAAAACAGGCTACGCTAGAATTTCAGCATCACGTCCCAGTCGGCAGAATTATCTTCCTGGCATGGCCCGAACTTGCTCTCCCGTAGGGATTGCCCGGGGTCGATTGGCTGGGATTTCCCGGCACTCCCATGGTCAACGCTTTTCGCAACGATCAAGATCCGAACGCCGCCCACCTCTACGAAGAGCTGGAAGTCAACTTCGACCTTGGCTCGGGAACTCAGGCGCACGGCACCATGCACTTGCCTTCGCTCGGCCACTTCCTAGGTATCTAGCTGGCACAGCACCGATACGTCACAGCCCATGATTGCCTGCAGGACCTGGATATGGGTGGCCAGAACGACTGACTGTCGATTAGGGTGCTCGCTAACAACTCCCCACCGACTCCGAGGCCACCAATGACGAAAATCGCCGTCCAGATGGATCCGCCCGAGAACATCAAGATCAAGGGCGACACCACCTTCGCCTTGATGGCCGAGGCGCAGTCCCGCGGGATCGAACTCTTTGAATTCCAGCCCGGCTCTCTAACCATCGAGAATGGCGAAATCACTGCGCGCCTGTGCAGCGCCAAAGTCCACCCCGACAATCCCAAGCAATCCTTCACGCTTGGCGCACCGTGCCGGCAGCCGCTGAACGATTTCGAAGTGATCCTGATCCGCCAGGACCCGCCCTTCGACATGGCCTATTATTCCAACACTTATCTTCTGGAGCTGCTAGCACCGTCGACCCGCATCCTCAATAATCCGCGCGCCATCCGCAATACGCCAGAGAAGTTAAGCGCCTTACACTTCCCCCATCTGATGGCGGCTACCCTGATCTCCCACGACCGCGAGTTGATTACTGACTTCGCCCGCCGCACCGGAGAGGTCGTCTTAAAGCCGCTGTCACTGTTTGGCGGTGAGATGATCGTGCGCAGCAACGTCGACGACCCGAAATTTACCAACCATATGGATATGCTGCTGGCCCACTCCGCCGAGCCGATCGTCGCTCAGGAGTTCCTGCCGAACGTCAAGGATACCGACAAGCGCGTGATGATGCTGCAGGGCGAGGTTGTTGGCGTGTTGGGCCGTATACCCGCGGAAGGTACCTTCGTCGCCAACGTCCACTCCGGCGGCCGTCCGGTGTTGAGTTCGCTCACCCCCAAGGAGGAACAAGCCTGCCGTGAGGTCGGCTCCAAGTTGAAGCAATGGGATGTATTCTTCGCCGGCCTCGATCTGATCGATGAGCGACTATCCGAGATCAACGTCACCTCGCCAACGCTCACCGTCGAACTGAAAGCCGTCGGCGGCCCGGATATCCCGAAGCTCTACTGGGACGCGGTGTTCGCCTAAAAAATGATGTGTATGAAGGCTGTTGCTCGGGTTGGGTGACGCTCCTCGGACCCAGCGCGTCCGGCTCTTCACACCATGTCTTATTCGGCCGCAACAAGACTGCCTTGAGCCGACACTCCCCGCTGCATGACCACCGAAGTCAATAACGCCCCGGCGATCATGGCGGCAAGTGCCAGCGCGGCCCCAGGACTCAGCATCCCGACAGGCCGGCGCCGATGGTGCAGCCACCGGCCAAAACACCGCCGACACCCATCAGCAATCCGCCGACGATGTAATTACAGTCGGCGTTTCACGATAGAAACCGGCCATTTTGAATTCACCAAAGGCAACCGACGTCAAGAGACTGCTGACAAGCACCCCGCCGATGAAGCCAACACCGAAGCCCGGTTCGATCGCAGTTCCAGCAACAGTTCAGCACAGCGCTTCTGTAGCCGGCAGCGAAAACGCGAGGCCCTGCAGAGCGATCGGATCAAACTCGTCATGGAGAACGTAGCTGGTGCCCACCCCGGAAATCAGAATGAGACTACCGATAAGCGCGCCCATCGCTAGCTGCATCCAGCTTGCTCCCGACTGCACGACACCAAAAACAAGAACAGCGACAATCAGCAATGCCGGGACGGTCTCGCTACCAAACAGCGCCGACAGCGTCGCCGGTTGACCGAGGTCGATGGCGAAACCTCCAAGCCAGGTCCCCGCCGGAGCCAGAACGCCCTTCAGCGTCGCATGCGCCGCCACAGCGAAAATCAGAACCGTCGTCATCGCACGCACATTGCCGTGGACGCTAGAAACGTCAGCCGCGAGGCGCAACCGCGCGCCAACACCATACCCCCCCGGAACATCAATCCACCAATGACGATCGCGGCCAGCGGCAAGCTTTCACTACTAAAACGGTGACCGGAGAAATCTACCAATCCGTACTGAATCGCCGCTGTCGAGCCGGCGACGAAAACAGCAAGCGCCATCACCCAGGTCCCCAGTGCCTAACTACCTTCTGCTTAGGGTCCGACAAGACCGCGCCGCAAGCAGAACCGCGACCGCTGAGCGAGAAAACCGAAGGCCACGCCAATCAGAAGACCAAACACAACGGAAGCCGCAAGCGGCGTCCAACCTTC
>DAOUZE010000510.1 GCA_030665765.1 Filomicrobium sp. | reverse complement strand
CGCATTATGCCGAACCTTCTGGTAGTCAACGCGCAGGACGTGTTCCCGCTGAACTATCAGGCCGCCGACTATGATCTGAACGCGATCCCGAGCGTTGCGCGCGCCATAAATCATCCGGCGGTGTCTGGTTTTGTCGTCATCACGAAGGATGGTGACGTTCTTCTGGAGCATTACAAAAATGGCAAGGACCGCTCTTCGTCCTTCTCCGATCAGTCATCGACCAAGTCGATGGGCTACATTTTGCTCAACCAAGCCATTCGCGATGGCAAGATCTCTCTCGATGACAAGGTAGAGAAGTACATCCCGGAGATTGGGCCAGGATTCAAAGGGCGGACGATTGGCGATGTTGCGGCGATGGCCGTCAACCACAATGTTGCGGAACTAGCCGCGTATTCGGGCGATCCCGCGGCACTTGAAATGTTTAATCGTGACGAACGCATCATTGGACTCCAGAGAAACGATAAGCGAGAAACACTCGGCCAGTTCATCAAGGATATTCAGGTCGGCGAGGGCGGCTCCAACGAGTGGAAGGGAGAGATCGCAAACTACGCCACGATCAACACAAACGTGCTCGGCCTTGCCCTTGAGCGCGCAACAGGGGTTCCTCTTGCGAAGCAGGTGCGTGATCTCATGCATCGTGTGGGAGGCGAGAACACGATCTACATGGGTACGGACTTCGACGGATTGCCGGTGATTGGTGCATCGCTTGTGTCTTCCCCTGTCGACTTTGCTCACTATGGGCGGTTGTTGATTGAAGACAAGGAGCAGGTTCTTGCAGACCGTAAGGCCGCCAAATCTGACGGCGAGGTTGTTCCGGCAGAGCTGACGCACAACAAGGCCTGGTACTACAAATCGGCAATCCATAACGACTACGGCCTCGGCCATGGCGGCTGGGGCGGCCAGCTCTTATGGGCAGACCCAGAGAGCGGCGTGATCGTCGCGTTCAACAGTCAACTGGCGAGCAAGTTGCCTGCTCCTTATGACCACTTCAACAAGCTCTATGAAGCTGCTTTCGACATCGTGAAGCTTCAACAGGCCAAGAAAGACGATTGATCCGGGTTTCACATCGGCAGGACGTATGCCCTGCGGACAGGACGGCGAAGACCGAGCGAAGAGTAGCAATGTCTGCTTTGGGTCAAAAGCAGACATTGAACCGCAATGCCTAGAACGTCCGCTTTACCCCCGAAAGCGGACATGCGGCGGGGTCGCCAGTAGAGTCCGCAAATAGCCAACAGCGGACATCATCATTCAATTTTGCTGAGGTCACCATTCGGTAACGCCCTACCGATTTGTGCATGCTGCACTGAAGCTCGCCCGCCGATCCACTGCACGTCCAAGGTCTCCTCAAAAATCATCGCTTCATGTGGTGGATTCCAGGTGTGAATTGGATGTGCCAACCTTAGTCCTCCTGCCAGTCGCGGAAGCGGTCGAGCAAATAGTCGACTGCCAACCTGGCACGGGTTGGGAGGTATTTGCTGCTCGGATAGACGATCCATGAGGTGGTGCCTCTCGCCCAATAGGGCTCGAGCGTCACCTCTAGCTGGGCGTCTTGCAGGGCGCTGCCGAAATTCGAACGCTGAATATAGGCGATTCCCATGCCGCGGCGGCAGGCCTCGACAATTGCCGGCGAATTGTTGGAGCGCCAGTTTCCCGAGACGCGCACCTCCTCGGGTCCTTCGGGCGTTTCGAAGCGCCAGCGCTCGAAATTCGCGAAAATGAGGCAATTGTGCTGGCGAAGGTCTTGGGGCTTCTGAGGGTGCCCGTAGCGGGCGAAATAGGCGGGGTTGGCGACGGCGATGGAGATATGATCGGTGAGCTTGCGCGCGACTAAGCTGGAGTCCGAGAGGTCGCCGTAACGAATCGCGAAATCGATGCCCTCGTCGACAAAATTGACAACGTGTGTATCGAAATTGATCTCGACCGCGAGCTTGGGATGCAACTGCGCGAAGTCGGCGAGCGCCGGTACGATATG
>DAOUZE010000451.1 GCA_030665765.1 Filomicrobium sp. | reverse complement strand
TGCCACGGTATTCGCCACGATCCTCGCGCGGCCAGATCGCCGCCCACCAACTCGAAGCAACGCTGAATCCGAACACCCCCATTACCAGAGCGCCGATATAATAGAACTGGAAGTCCGAAGGGATGCCCGGAAGTATCCGCTTATCGAGTTCGCGCTGCCGTTCCTCCGAAGTCATAAACGCCGACGCACCCTCGGTCACGACATGGCCAGCGACTTCGGAAATAGCATCCCCGACCCAGGTCCCAACGCTGTCAACGAGGTGCCGACCGGATGTCTCTGGAATTGCTTCAAATAGCACCCGCCCGTTGCCCTGAGCGTTGGCAGAGACCACAAAATGCCCTCGTCCGCTAGCCAGCGCATTGAGAAAGTCACCGCACGTCTCTTTCTTCAATGCCTTACTGAGCCCACCCACTTCAATCGTCTGCCACAACCAATTCTGCCCACCTGGCTGCAGCGGTTTCGCAGAATGCAAAACGATCAGATTGATGTCAGCGTTGGATGCCGCCTCACGCAACGCGTTCAATGAAAGCGTCTGAGCTCCTCCCGAGGCTGGCCACACATGCAACAAATCCGCCTCGATACGGCCTGTAACAAGCGCGGTCTGTCCAGCGATGCTGGGCAAGGCTTCAGCCAACCGACCGGGATCAATCTCATCGGCGAGCGGCAACCCGGTGACTTTGTCGAGCCGCGGTTTCGGCGACAAACTTGCCGCACCACCGGGGTGCATCGAAAGAACACGGGTCTTAGCATGCGGCAGTCCCCGCCCTAGTTGCCAGACGGCCTCTTTGAAACTCGCACGTTCACCGATCCGAACCAGAACGTTGGGGCGCAGACGCGCACGCAGATTGGACCCGGCGCCCGCACTCTTGCGCACGAGTGGAAACGATTGTCTGCCAAACACCATATTGAGCCGTGCACCCGTCGGCAGTTCCGATATCCGGTCCGGCTTCAAAAAAACCGTATCGTCGGAAAGATAGAGGCTCAGCGCCCGTCTCTCTGGCGCATCCGGTGCAAGCGCCTTGGTTACACGGACCATCTCACCGGGCGTCGCCGCCGTATACACCGCACCGTCCCGGTTGGTGAACTTCCAATGCCCCTCAGGGGTTGCATGCGCCGCGAGCGCCAACCTCTCCTCTGCTGTTGTCGGCAGCCGCTGCAACACCGCCGTTGCATCATCTAGCGCGCCAATGCCGATACGCGGGGCCGTCGTCGCCGTATCCTTGCCTGCTTCACCGGCTTCCTTGAGAAGCTTGGTGAACCAGTGCGCATGACCGGGCCCACCGATGGCAATATGCAGTCCGCCCGCCACGAGGCAGACCAACACGAACTGCATCCAACGAACCCGCATCGCTGTCCATCTCCGTCTACGTACCTGGCAAAGCCTATCCCGCAACGACGGCGGCAATCAGTTCGCCACACCGCCATCGGCCGCGGGTTTCTCTAAGAACGCCGAGAAAGCTGTTTGCGCTTCCCTCGACGATAGCCGCTCGTTGAACACCCGGACTTCCACCTCGATACGCTCACCAAGAGCAACCAGGTCGCCGCGTAGAAGCGATCGCGAGGCTGCCACCGCCGCGGCCGGTTTTGCTGCGAGCCGGCGTGCTGATGACAAGGTCGTCTCATCGATCGAGCTTTCATTAACGATGGCGTTGATGAGACCGGCCGACAACATCCGTTCCGCGCTGAAAGGTTCACCTAGAACCAACAGTTCGAAAGCACGCGCATAGCCGAGACGTGCCGGCACCAGAAGGCTAGAGCCAGCCTCCGGTACCAATCCGAGATCAACGAATGGCGTCGAAAACACCGACCGTTCAGTGGCGTAAACAAGATCGCAATGAAACAACACCGTCGTTCCGACCCCGATCGCCAGTCCATCGACCCCAGCAACGATCGGCTTCTTCAGCATCGGCAAAAGCCGCACGAAGCGCAGGACATCATCAAGCCCCAGCCCGGCGCCACCATCCTGCGCCAGGAATTCACCGAGATCGTTGCCGGCCGAAAATACTCCCGGACTGCCAAGCAGAACGTGTACCGCGATGCCTCCATCGCGCTCGCCTGCCTCCAACGCTTCCGAGATCGCCCGGTACATCGCCGCCGAAAGTGCGTTTTTCTTTTCCGGCCGCACCAGGCGAATGACATTCAGCCCGTCACCAATCTTGACGTCCACTTCATCGATACTCATGCCGAAAGCCTTCCTGTTGGCACCGCCAACACCGACCCCGCGCCGGAGATGACCGAAGCCGACAATCCAGGCGCCAGGACCGCAATGTTCTCAGCGAAAAAACGCGCCAGGTCGACAGAGCGCTCACCAGGCTCGGACTTATTACCCGCCGCAAGCGCGCAGCGCGCCAGATAGCAGCCACCTGCGGTAATCCCAAAAAGCCGCAGGTATGGCGTAGCTCCCGCCAATGCCGCATGCCGATTAGTCTGCAAGGCTTCACCAACCCACACCGAGGCTTTGCTCAAGCTCGCTAAAGCCTCGCCAAGCCGCTCGCCCATAGCGCCGAATTCAATCCGGTTCGATCGGCTCACCTCGTTCACCGTCTGACCAAGCTCTTGCAGGTAATCCCGCAACACGGCACCGCCATCTAGCGGCACTTTGCGTGTGACGAGGTCGATCGCCTGGATGCCGTTGGTGCCCTCATAAATCGGCAGAATACGCGCGTCGCGATAGTATTGGGCAGCCCCCGTTTCCTCGACGAAACCCATTCCACCATGCACCTGCACG
>DAOUZE010000180.1 GCA_030665765.1 Filomicrobium sp. | reverse complement strand
GGCTCTATGGCCGACTACCCAAGACTTACGAAGCCGCATCGACGCGCATGTACAAAGGCGGGCGTACCGAAATAATCCGCACCGCATCCAACGAAGCTCTGGCCTTCGTGACAGCCATGGACAACATCTCGATTGCAGCCGATCGTAAGGTCGAAATGCTGCGCGCTGCCTTCGCCGAGCATTCGGCGCGTGGTCGGGATGCTTCGGCGGGGTTTGCGTGCGATAGGCACCTGCTCGGCTTGAAGCTAATTGCCGCTGAGGCCGGGGTGCGCGAGTTGCCGCGTTTCTTCAGTCAAGAGATCTTCACACGGGGTTGGGAGCTGTCGACGGCGCAGTTGCCCATGCGGGTTGGATTCGTCAATCACTTCGGGCCGGTGTGCCCGGGCGGATACGGCATCGGGTACATTATCAAGAATGATCACGTGAACATAAATGTGACGAGTTTTCGTTCGCACACGCAGACCGACTCCAGCCGTTTCCTGGGTGAAATCACGCGGTCTATGCATGATCTGCGTGCCGTTTTGGAACTGGTGCAGGATGTTGCCGCGTGATGCCTAGCGAACCAAAGAAACAGACGATTTCTGACTCCTGGCCGGGGCTTGACCTATGCATGGGTATGCGCCGATTCGTGGCCGAGGTCGAAACGATCTATGCCCGCGTCGCTGACGACCAGCCGATCGCCGACCAGCGGCAAACTTACGAGAAAGTGGCGTGCCATTGCACACGACGGCGTCCGGCTGGCATCCGTGTTCAGGACATGATGCTGGCTACCAGGCACGGGAACACACTGCATATCCGCATCTACCGGCCCATTGAAACTCAGTTCGCGCTGTCGCCGGCAATCCTCTTTTTCCACGGCGGCGGTTTTGCTCTGGGCTCCATCAAAAGCCATGATTGCGTCGTAGCAGAGTTGTCGCTTGCCGCCTCTGCCGTTGCGATCAGCGTTGACTACCGGCTGGCCCCCGAGCACCCCTTCCCGGCGGCGTTCGAGGACGCCTTCGAAGTCTGGCAATATTCCATGGCAAAGGCGGCAATGCTTGGCATCGATCCAGCACGGACGATCGTCGCGGGCGACAGCGCCGGCGCCGCGCTCGCAGTTGGCGTTTGTTTAAAAGCTCGGGACCTTTGCCGGAAAATGCCAAGCGGGCAGCTGTTGATCTATCCCGCACTCACAGCAAAAGCTGACTTGCCATCCTACGTGGAGCACTCGGAGGCGCCGATGCTTAGTGCTAACTCGCTAGCGTACTTCTGGAACCTCTACACGGAATCCGGCAAATACGCTGACAACCCGTTGGCCGCACCGTTGATGGCCAACGATTTAAGCTGGCTTCCACCGGCCCGCATTGCGACCGCGCATTATGATCCATGCCGCGATGACGGTGCCCATTTCGCAGAGCGGTTGCGCCAGGATGGAGTTCCGGTTGAGTACCGATGTGCCGCGAGGCTCGCACATGGATACCTGCGTGCGCGGTCCATGAGCCCGGCTGCCGCCGCTGAATTCGCTGCCCTCGGTGAGGGGGCCCGGGCGCTGTTGCGGGGCGGAACGAGCGTAGAGAAAAGGCCGCAACGAAAAACGGCGGCGTCGAACGCGCAATTCCCTGTATGATGAGTTCGACCGCTCTTATGAAGAAGAGACCTTGCTTATGAAAACGACAGCTATCGCTATCATCGGGTTTGTTGTTTCCTGCCCAGTGTTCACGGTAACGGCTTCGGCCGACGACGTGCCGAGCATGGTCGGCACCTGGGTCGGGGAGAACCGCACGATCTCCGATAAGAAAGGTCTGCGGGTGTGGAAGAAGACGATCCACATTACCGAGCAGGTTGACCGTCGCTTTCGCGGACATTTCACTTATTCAGCCGGCACTAAGAAGTTCTTTGGAGTTGTCTATCCCGACAACGTCTCTTTTTCGTGGGTCGCCTCCGATTCAAAAGGCTACAACCACGGGCGGATTTTGGGCAACGACAGCATCACCGCCTGTTATGTTGAATCGGGAGCAGAAGCGACCGCCGGCTGCGCCGAACTCAAGCGGACCAGCAAGGAACCGTTAGTGAAGAAGCCACCGGAGTAAATGCCTTGCGCGCTCCGCCTTTCCTGGTTCTTGCGCTGCTGGCCGGTTTGTTTAAACCGGTGTCCGCCCTGGCCGAAACAGCTCCGAAATGCACCGACGATGCGATGATCGTGTTTGATGCGTCCGGGTCGATGTCAGGTATGTTGCGGACCGGTGTTCGGGAATCGCGCATCGACCGGGTGCGAAAGGCGCTTGAGATGGTGCTGCCGCAGGTCGAGCGGCACCGCAATCTGGGACTGATTGTCTACGGGCCTGAGGTCGGCGCACCGATGCAGGCAAATCCTCAATGCTCCAATATCGAAGTGCGGTTCGCACCGCAGCCCAACGCTGCCCAACGCATAATCAAAGCTGTGAATGAACTCGTCCCGTCTGGGGTGACGCCTCTAACGGATGCGATCGCGTTGGCAGCCGAACAACTTCGTTTCCGCGATGGGCCGGCGACCGTTGTTTTGTTCACCGACGGGCAGGAAACGTGCGGCGGTGCTCCGTGCCAGACTGTACGAAGCCTATTCAGCCTAGCACGTGGGCTTCGCATCCATGTAATCAACTACGCCATCCGTGATCCCTACGGCATCCGCAAGCCTTTTGGCGCACGCTGCATCGCCGACGAAACCGGCGGCATCTATGTGCCTGTCGAGACGCTTGATGAATTGGTGGCAGCGTTTCGGAAAATTTTAGGCTGTCCGCTTCTGACGGATGCAGGGTTCGTCGGTCGCTAACTCTCCTCCCTCCGTAGCACACGAAAGCCATGCGGAAAGTCGAGATCGGTGGTGGCTGTGGCGTTGGATGCTGGTTGACTGCGGGCTTGTGCGCGGCTGTACGGTGGGCTCGGTGACTTTGACGGACAATCCGGAGGCGAGAAGACGGCAGCATCGGCAGAATGCGGCGAACCGCAACAGCCCCGGAGCCGCCGATGGCACGCATCCTCCTCGTAAACCCGCCTCATCCCTCCATCGGCAGCCGCATTCCTCCACGCACGCTTGGCGAGCATCTACCGCCACTGGGGCTACTCTCCATCGGTGGACCGCTGATCGATGACGGGCATGACGTCAGGCTTCTCGATTTCGAACTCGACAATCCAACGCCCCAGGAAATTGCCCGGCGCGTCGCGGATACGGAAACCGAAATAATGATGATCGGCCATTCCGGATCAACTTCCGCGCATCCGTTGATCTGCGATCTGACGCGCCGGGTACGAGCGCTCTGCCCCGACATACAGATCATCTATGGCGGCGTGTTTCCGACCTACCACCACCGCGACATCCTTCGGCACGTGCCGCAGATCGATGTCATCGTGCGCGGCGAAGGAGAAGAGACCGCGCGCCGACTGATGGCGGCTCTGGAAAGGGGCGGTCGGCTCGGTGACATCCCGGGGCTGGCGTATCGGGGTGACGGCGACCCGGTCGCTACCCCGCCGGCACCCATGATTCACAATCTTGATGACTACCGCGTCGGCTGGGAACTTGCGGATCTCACTCGCTACAGCTACTGGGGTCAGCGCCGCGCCGTCGTCATGCAGTTCTCACGCGGCTGTCCTCATCTATGCACCTACTGCGGTCAGCGCGGCTTCTGGAGCAAATGGCGACACCGGGACCCGAAGGCGTTCGCGGCTGAAATCGCCTGGCTGTACCGCACTCACGGTGTCGATGTGATCAACCTTGCCGATGAGAACCCGACCTCCTCGCGCAAGGGGTGGATCGCATTCCTTGAAGCGATGATCGCCGAGAGCGTACCGGTAACTATCATCGGCTCGACACGAGCCGGCGACATAGTCCGCGATGCCGACATTCTGCCGCTCTATCACCGGGCGGGCATACGCCGGTTCCTACTCGGCATGGAAACAATGGATGCAAAGACGCTCGGTCAGATCAAGAAGGGCAGCACGATTCCGATTGACCGGGAGGCGATCAAGCTGCTGCGTGAGAACCGCATCATTTCGATGGTGGGCTGCGTGTTTGGTTTCGAGGAGGAGACCGACGCCGACTACTGGCGGGCGCTCAAACAGATCATTTCTTATGACCCCGACCATATCCAGGCGGTCTATGTCACGCCGCACCGCTGGACGCCCTTTTTTCGCGATGCGACAGACCGGACCGTGGTGCAGCCAGATATCGCAAAATGGGATTACAAGCATCAAGTGCTCGCCACCCGCCACATGTCACCTTGGCGGGTGATGGCTTGGGTGAAGTTCATCGAAGCTATTGCGCAGGGCCGGCCGCGGGCGATATGGCGGTTATTGTTAGCGCCGGACCCTGAGGTGCGCGCTGGCATTCGCTGGTATTACCGGCACGGCCGCCTCGTCTGGCCCTATGAAATCTGGAACTTCCTGTTCAAGGACCGGACCCGACGCACCGGGCCGACGGTGGCTCGATTCTGGGGCGCACCTCAGGACCATGAGGAAAATGCATTGGCGCGGGAGAAGGTTGCAAACGCACGACTAACATCACGAGCGGTGTCCACGGCAGCGGTCGCGGAGCAGGCACGATCCGTGGCGTCTTGAGACCTGGTCAGGAGTGTGTTTTAGTCGAGCATCGTCAAGCGGGGCTGGCCCGGCATCATCATCACGGCCTACGCGTTTTCGACCGCCTCCTGACGTCCACGAAAGCCTGTCGCGAGGACGTAGAGTTCAGCTGAATCGGGACGGCTGGCCGGCGGCTTGACGTGGCGCACGGTTTTGAAATTCTGCTTCAAGAGGCCAAGCAGCTCCTTTTCAGTGCCACCCTGGAGGACCTTGCAGAGAAAAACGCCGCCCTTGCTCAGCACATCGATGGCGAAGTGCGCGGCCATTTCGGCCAAACCCATAATGCGCAAGTGGTCGGTCCGCGTATGCCCTACCGTGGGGGCGGCCATGTCAGAGAGGACAACATCAGCTTCGCCATCACGCAGCAACGCCTTGAGGCGGTTTTCTGCGTCGTCATCGGTGAAATCCAACTCGAGGATCTCGACACCGGGAAGTCCCTCCATACCCAGATAGTCGATCGCCACCACTAGGCCCCGGCCAGGCCCCGCCCCGTCCTTGGCCTTAACCCGCTCGGCGGCGATCTGGCTCCAGCCACCGGGAGCCGCACCGAGATCGATGACGCGCTGACCCGGTTTTAAAATGCGGTGCTTGTCGTCGATTTCCAGCAGCTTGTAGGCGGCGCGAGAGCGCATGCCCTCGCGTTTTGCGGCAGCGACATAGGGATCGTTCAGTTGCCGGTCCAGCCAACGGGCTGATGAATTGGAACGCTTGCGCGCTGTTTTAACACGCGTGTGGAGCTGGCGCTGACCGCCGCCAGGACCCTTAACACTTCCACCGCTGCCGCTCTTCTTGGCCATATACATCCATCTCTGTTGGACCGTCGCGACACGCTAACATCGTGGTCAGGGTCGCGCCTGCGAAGATGATCCGTTAAGTTGCCAGTGACGTTAGGGTTCATCGCATAAAAAGCCAAGAAAGCAGGGATCGATGATGAATGAAATGGCGAGGACAGGTGAGTTTGTCGCGGATACATCGACGTGGCCCGCAGACCACCCTCGCGTCAATTACAGCCGCATCGGCGTTTTGCTGCTCAACCTGGGCACGCCAGATGGCACCAGCTATTGGCCCATGCGGCGCTATCTGCATGAGTTCTTGTCCGACCGGCGCGTCATTGAGGAGCCGCGCTGGAAGTGGTGGCCGATACTCAACTTGATTATCTTGTCGAAGCGGCCATCGAGCAAGGGCAAGGACTACGATACGATTTGGAATAAGGAGCTTGATGAAGGTCCTCTGAAGACGATCACACGCAACCAAGCGAATGCACTGGCGGAGCGGTTAGCTGGGCACCCGGAGATCATCGTCGACTGGGCCATGCGCTATGCCAATCCGTCAACAGAGCGCCGTCTTAATTATCTTCAGGAGCAGGGCTGCGAGAAAATCCTGCTACTACCGCTTTATCCGCAGTATGCCGCCGCCACTTCAGGGACCGCGTGTGATCAGGCCTTCCGGGCGCTAATGAAGATGCGCTGGCAGCCGGCCGTTCGCGTGGCACCGCGCTATCATGATGATCCGGTCTATATCGATGCCATCGCGAAATCGATTGAAACGCATATGGCGGGTCTCGACTTCAAGCCGGAGAAGCTCATCGCGACGTTCCACGGCATGCCCGAGAAGTATCTGCAGAAAGGCGATCCCTACCATTGCCAGTGTCAGAAGACGTCGCGGCTGGTGCGTGAGCGGCTCAACTACCCTAAGGAAAATTGGCTGACGACATTTCAATCTCGGTTCGGCAATGACCCATGGCTGCAGCCGTACACCGATGAGACAGTGGAGCGATTGGCGAAAGAGGGCGTGAAGAAGCTAACCCTGGTGGCACCCGGCTTTTCGGCGGATTGCCTAGAGACACTGGAAGAGCTCGAGGTTGAAAACCGCGAAATTTTCGAAGAGCACGGAGGCGAGAGGTTTTCCTACGTGCCGGCACTGAACGACAGCGAAACCGGCAATGCCGTGATCGAAGCCGTCGTCCGACGGGAGCTGATGGGCTGGATTTGAGGGCTCTAAGCACGCCCGCTCGATCGTAATCAGGTTGTTTAAAATACTGAAACTCGCCTGTGTTGCGATCGTATTGGCGGCCTCCGCCCCAAAAGCAAATTCTGCTAGAGTATATTGTTATGATTTCAAAGACCTGGCTAGGCCTGTTTGTATGCTGCGCATTGTTGATCAACGCGGCTTTGGCACAGGATGATGTGCCCGGTACGTTACCGGAGAAGCGGCAGTATTCTCCATACCCGGAACAAGCTTTTCCCAACCAGGTTCTGTTCGGCGACACACACCTGCATTCGAGCCACTCCGCGGATGCCGGCATGATCGGGAATACGCTGGGACCACAGGAAGCTTACTGCTTTGCGCGTGGCGAAGTCGTGACGTCCAGCACCGGGAGCGGGCGCGACTGAAACGTCCATTGGACTTCTTCGTCATCGCCGATCACGCTGAGAACCTGGGGCTTGCTCCGCTGTTGGTGTCAAAGGACAAGACACTTCTTGCGACCGATTTCGGTCAGAAGCTCAATCAAGCTGTCGAGGCGGGCGATCCCGCAGGAGCGTGGAAGATCT
>DAOUZE010000058.1 GCA_030665765.1 Filomicrobium sp. | reverse complement strand
CCAAGTGGCTGACTGGAACGCCAACCTTGCCGACCTCGCCGCGGGCCAGTTCGTGATCGCTATCGTAGCCGGTCTGGGTTGGCAGGTCGAAGGCGATGGACAGCCCGGTCTGCCCCTTCGAGAGGTTCTTGCGGTAGAGTTTGTTGGATTTAGACGCCGTTGAGTGGCCAGCGTACGTGCGAAAGATCCAGGGCTTGTCACGCCCTCTGGTGGCTTGTTGGCCGCCCGATCCGGTCGCCAAAGTCGGTTTTTCGTTATTGTCGCTCATTACGTCCGCTCTCGGCTGTTTGCTTGCTGATCAAGCGCAAATTCTATAGCGCCGATGCTGCGTTGCGCAAACCGAACGTATGAGCAAATTATGTGATGCCTCAGGATGGGCGTTCGAAGTTATCGACGACGTAAATGATCGCGCGCTTGAATATCAATAGAGTAATCAAGGTGATGCCGATGCCACAAATACCCGACGTGACAGTATTAACAGGTTCGTCGGAGGATACGAAGACCTGCATCCTGGAGAACACATGAACGGATAGCAGACCGCCCAAAATGAAGAACGGGAAGAAGAAAATGGCCGTCAAAGAAGCACCATCGAGAGCTTCACGGAACGCGAACGCCGCCAACATTGATAGGATGACGATGAGCGTCATCGTCATTTGATCGACAAGAACGATCTGATAAACGGTGTTCACAAAACTCGTACCCATGACCAGGACTCCGGTACTGAAAACTCTGACGCTGGTCAAAAACAAGACCGAAGGCGGCATTTAGGCTAGCCGCAAATGATGAAGCCCTCGTTAATTGGTGCGACGCTGGACGAGCGTCGAAAGTCCGCACTTGCCATGTGATCGCAGCCGCGCTCTATTTGCCGCAATGCAATACGCACTGAAAATGAAACCGGAGAACACCAGAAAATGTCGAGTCAAGGCGCCCCAGCAGAAACGAAAAACGCAAATGAAAACGGAGCGCCAGCGGTGATTTCCGCAAACAAAGATCTATACGAAGTCGGCGAAATTCCACCGCTCGGACATGTTCCTAAGAATATGTATGCCTGGGCCATCCGCCAGGATCGCGAAGGCCCACCTGAAACGGCCATGCAGGTCGAAGTGGTGCCAACGTGGGAGCTAGACAGCCACGAAGTGCTGGTTCTCGTGATGGCCGCCGGCGTTAACTACAACGGTATTTGGGCCAGTCTCGGCACGCCGGTGTCGATGTTTGACGTCCACAAGAATTCGGTTCACGTCGCGGGCTCGGATGCTTCCGGGATCGTCTGGGCCGTCGGCTCAAAGGTCAAGCGTTGGAAAGTGGGTGACGAGGTCGTCATTCACTGCAACCAGGACGACGGCGATGACGAGGAGTGCAACGGCGGCGACCCGATGTTTTCTCCTTCGCAGCGGATCTGGGGTTATGAGACGCCGGACGGTTCGTTTTCGCAGTTCTGCCGTGTTCAGGACCGCCAGCTTTTGCCCCGACCCAAGCACCTCACCTGGGAAGAAAGCGCCTGCTACACGCTGGTGCTTGCAACAGCCTACCGGATGCTGTTCGGCCACCGGCCACACATTCTTCGTCCCGGCCACAACGTGCTGATCTGGGGCGCCTCGGGCGGCCTTGGCTCAATGGCCGTTCAGTTGTGCGCCACGGCGGGCGCGCATGCGATTGGCGTCGTGTCCGAAGATGACAAGCGCGACTTCGTTATGCAGCTCGGCGCCAAGGGTGTGCTCAACCGCAAGGACTACGACGGTTGCTGGGGCCAGCTACCCACCGTCAACACTCCCGAGTTCAATGACTGGATGAAGGCGGCACGCAAGTTCGGCAAGGGGATCTGGAGCGTTACGGGTAAGGGCAACAATGTTGACTTCGTGTTCGAGCACCCTGGTGAAGCGACGTTCCCGCTGTCGACGTTCATCGTCAAGCGCGGCGGTATGGTGGTTATCTGCGCCGGCACTACGGGATACAATCTGACGATAGATGCCCGCTATCTGTGGATGCACCAGAAGCGCGTACAAGGATCGCACTTTGCCAACCTGCTGCAGGCCTCGCAGGCCAACAAGTTGGTCATCGAGCGGCGCGTCGATCCGTGCATGTCAGAGGTGTTCCCGTGGCTGCAAATCCCGAAGGCGCATATGCGGATGTGGAAGAACGAGCATAAGCCCGGCAACATGGCAGTGCTCGTATCGGCTCCAACAACCGGTCTCCGGACGCTCGAGGATACAGAGGAAGCCAGCCGCGCACGGTTTGGCTGAATAGGACCGGCACACGACCCGCTAGCTCGGACGAACGCAAAGTGTCAGTGCAGCGATAGACGACACTGCTCACCCGCGTAACCGCGGGTGGGGCTTGTCTTGGCCTCATTTCCCTAAACACACCCGTTATGCTTCTGCGCGTTGCGCCTTTTTTGTTCGTCCTGCTCTGGTCGACCGGATTTATAGCGTCGAAAATTGGCGCAGATTACGCTGAACCGTTCACCTTCCTGACAGTGCGTTTCGCCCTTGTCCTGGCGTTACTGATCCCGTGGGCGGTCGTGACCGGCATCGAGTGGCCAACGACGTCCGCCGCATGGCAGGCGGCGATTACCGGCTTCCTGATCCACACGGTCTACCTTGCCGGTGTTTTGTGGGCGCTGCGAGCCGACATGCCTGCTGGGATCGTTGCAATTATTGTTTCAACCCAGCCGATCCTGACAGCAGTGCTCGCTGGCCCGTTGCTCGGCGAATGGCCGAGCCGGCGACATTGGCTGGGACTGGGTTTGGGTCTGTGCGGCGTGCTCTTGGTATTAGGCCCCAAGCTGTCATTGCAAACTGCAACAGGCACGTTTGGCACGGTCGCGCTGGTCAGTGTGTTTGCCGCACTTCTCGGCATGACGCTGGGCACGCTAAACCAGAAGCGACACGGAATAAGTGGCGACCTGTTGGCGGTGACGATCTGCCACTACATCGCTGCGTTCCTCACCGCCGCCGTAGCCGCCTTCGCAACCGAAAAGATGAGCGTCTCGTGGACAGCGGAATTTCTGCTGGCGACGGCGTGGCTCGTCATCGTGTTATCAATCGGAGCCATATTACTTTTGATGGTGATGATCAGGTCCAGCGCCGTATCGCGTGTGACGAGCTTATTTTACTTGGTGCCGGCGACGACAGCCGTGATGGCTGCTGCGATGTTCGACGAACAGCTCTCTTACCTCCAGATCGCAGGGATCACCCTGGTGATGGCCGCGGTTTTCGTTATTCGCCCAATGGCCGGCCGCACGTGAACCCAGGCGTCGCATCGGTAACTCAGACCGAATGACGCGGCATCATCGAGTCTTTCACCTGCTGGCGCCGAGAACTATTCCGAAACTTCTTCAACTCGATCAACCCGCGATTGAGTTCCGCGCCCAGGATGATGATGACGGCGGTGACCTGGAAGAATATCAAGGCAACCATCATCTGTGACAAACCGGCGTAGAAGCGCGAATAATCACTGAACTCAAGATAGTACGAGTACAAGACCGCGACAGCCACCCAGAGGAACGTCGAGAGAGCCACGCCGGGCAATACGTCGCTTAAACTGCGCCGTCCCGCCGCCAACCAAAGGTGGAGCGCAACGAGTTGTATCGCAATGACCACACCAGCTATCAAATAGCGAAACCAAAACGCCAGCCAGGTCGAATCCAATACAGATTTCAGCCAAGAGGGCTCGAATTTCGCCGCGATGCCCGGGCCGACAATCACTGCCCAGGTCAAGACCAGCATGGACAGCGCGCTGATTAGAACGAACATCATGCTGCGCAGGAGGACGAGCGGATACATAAGCGTCTCGTACTCGCGGTAAGCGCCGTTGAGGGCGGCACGCAGCGTCTCAATTGCGCTGGTTGCAAAGAAAAGGGCGATGCCGCCACCGAAGGTGAGCAGGTCGATGCGCGTGTTGCTCATAATCGAGACAACCTGCGGCGCCAGCACGCTGGCTACATCGGTCGGAAGCACATCGAACAGTTGGGTAACCGCCTGTTGGGCCAGCTCCGGCGTGCCGATGAGACCTGCCAAGCCGGCCAAGAATATGCAAAAGGGGAACAGCGAAATGACGAACGAGAACGCCACTGCGCCCGCCAGCGAAAAGCCCGAGTGCTCATAGAGCCTATAAATTGCTGCGAGTATTTCGCTTTTTTCTCGCGACATTCTGGCAATTCCGTTCGGTTTGGAGCGTTACAACCTCAAATGGTGCTTTGAAGAAATGTGACCGCGCCTGGAGGGCTTCAAGCGTTAGCAAACCGCGGCAACTCGAACAATGCACGCCAAGCAATTGGCTTTGCATGTGTGATTGCTTGATCGCACCAAAATTAGGTAATTGTTTGAGGCCATAAGCTTTGGAGGCTCGGCTGATACGGAGCCGGCGCTGTGTTGGAGAAATAATGAATGACTGCTAGTGGACCTAGGGACGTTGGCTCGGGAGCGAGGCGAGGCAACGCGCGAGCGCCTGATGATGCCCTCTCTGACTTGCCTGCTGCACTTCCCACACAACCGAAAGTCAAGATCCACGAAACGCCGCCCGGGTCCCATCGCAACTTGCCAGCCCTGGATCCGAACATGCGCGATGATCTCACCAAGATCAGACGAATCGACCGGCAACTCGCTGAAAAACTGAGCCGGATCGGCGTTACGCACTATGAGCAGGTCGCCGGCTGGACAGCGACCGACGTCCGCAGCCTCAGTGCGGCACTGGGACTGGGCAGAACGGTTTATCAGCAAAACTGGATTGAGCAGGCCGAGCAATTGGCCCGGCGCCGCGCTACGCCGACGGCATCAGTGGTCTCAACTGCAGGAGAGCGAACGCAGCTGCCTGCCGGCGCGAGAGAGGCGCCGCCGCCGGTCACGCCATCAGCCCCGGTAGCGGCCGCTGCAGCGGCTGAAACACTTGCCGTGGTTAGCCCGCCTGAGCCTGAGCCAGATATCCGCGCGCTCGTGTCCGTGGCGTCAACGGCAATACGCAACCGGGATCTGCAGCACCTGCAATCGGCGGCGGTCACACCGCCTGCGGAGGCGGTGCGTGATACGGACCGTCCGTTCCGCGAGCCGCTTGTGGCCCAGCGCTTTGGCGACTTGGAGCTGCGCCGGCTCGTGTCGACTGGGCTGTCGAGTATTGCAGAGGGCGTGATTATCCCGGTGGTCGGTTTTTCGCGGCAACAAGCATCCCGACCACAAAGCGGAGTCGAGGAAGTCGTCGCTGCCGTACAAACCGCAGCTGAAGGGCCGATTGCGAATGCCGCGATCGAGCCCCTTCCGCAGGTGGTGAAACCAGCCGATGAGCTGACATTGATCGCCGGCATGCCCCGGTTCGTTGCGGATCGGCTCAGCGATCTCGGCATTACGCGTTTTACTGAAATCGCTGCCTTCGACGCTGACGATGTCGCGGCCCTCAGTATCGACTGCAACCTTGGCAACCGGATCACTCAGGAGGGCTGGCTTGAACAAGCCGCCGCATTGGCGTCCGGCCGATTGACGAAAGCGGCCTGCCGGGAGCGGCGTGGAGAAAATATGTGCCTGGTCCCCTACCCGGCTCAATCACTCAGGCGCGACAGACAGCTGTTGGATAACCTCGCGCCGCCGGCCCCACCTGTCGAGGTAATGCCTTCCGCGCCCGCCGATAAGCCCATTCAGTCAAGCCCGCCACAAGCCGCGGGATCTCCGCCGGCAGTGGCTGCTCCGATATTTGATCTTGTAAGCCCGGTTGACGTCGGGCCAGTTTGCGACGATCCAATGATCCGAGCGCTTGACGTTGACGAGAACATCGGGGATGCCACGACGACATGGACGGCTGATCCAGCGAAGACAAAAGTCGTCCAGGACGCGGATGTTGACTATACCGGTAAAGATCCATTTCCAGACGGATACGTAGCAGAAGAAGCTGAGGTGATAATCAAGCCGAAATCGCGAGCGGACCTGGGAGACGTAGGCGATCCGAGGGCGGAAGCGGAGTTTGGCTTAGTAGGACGCGGCGCGGCGGTTTCCATTCCAGGAACGTTGACGTCGAATCTTGTTAAATCGACTGACCGGCAGAACGTGACCGCCGAGCATTACGCTGCCTACTGCCATGATATCGAGGAGGCCTCGGTTGAGATTTTCGATAATCAAGTCGTTGATAACGATGACGAAAATTGAAAACCTGCCCCACTACCCGGTTCCGGGGCACTTCCATCCGACGGCCGCTTTCTGAAAGCGCTGCGTGGACGCTGACACCAAGCTCGACGGCCTGTGGACGCCTGGCGAAAAGGCCCATTTGCCACGTTGTTTCGAACCGTTATCTTGCGCCACCTGGTTGAATACGACGCCGTGCCGCTTGGCTGCCTGATGAGCTTTGCGCATCGACTAGAACAAGGAAAGACGAGCATATGAGCACCGCAGAAGCGACCGCAGACGTCCCTGGCCCGGCTAACGCCGACCAACTGCTTACAAGAGCAGTCGCCGCGGTCGAAGCTGCCGAACGTATCGTGCAGCTGGCAAAGGACGGTGTGCGTAGCAAGATCGACGCAGCCGACGACAATCACGACGCGCTCCAGCATGAAGTGCACGGTCTCGCCTGGCTTGCGACGACCGTGGAGGGCCTCCGGCAGATGCATTCCTGGTCGGCGTCCTTGAAGTCGGAAGGCCGCTTCGGCGAGATGGAGGAACTGATCACCCGTGTCGCCTTCGCGGAATATCTGAGCCAAATCGCGGGCGGCATCCCGATGAGCCAGGGCGAAATCATCCGTCCAACGGCCCTTGGAGTTGAGCGCGAGGAGATCCGCAGCTTCGAGGACACAGCAGCCGATCTCGTTGCAACGGGTGGCACGGCCGACGTCAAGGCACGCCTTGCCAAACAAATCGCGGACGCTCAAGGCGCCACCACCTATGGCGATTCCGGCCTTGATGAAATGCACACCGAGATCCACGAGCAGATGCGTAAGTTCTCGGAAGCCGAGGTCGTGCCACGCGCACACGAATGGCATCTTGCCAACGACTACATCCCGATGGAAATCATCGAAAAGGTCGCCGAACTCGGTGTTTTCGGCCTCACGATTCCTGAGGAACTGGGCGGACTGGGACTCGGCAAGGAAGCCATGTGCGTTGTGTCCGAGGAGTTATCGCGCGGTTACATCGGCGTCGGTTCATTGGGTACGCGCTCGGAGATCGCCGGCGAACTGATACTGCACAACGGTACCGAAGAGCAAAAGCAGAAGTATTTGCCCAAGATATCTTCGGGTGAAATCTTGCCAACGGCCGTATTCACCGAACCGAATACAGGCTCTGACCTTGCCTCTCTCAAGACGCGCGGCGTCAAAGAGGGCGACGTCTACACAGTCACAGGCCAAAAGACCTGGATCACGCATCCCGTGCGGGCCGACTTGATGACGCTGCTGGTGCGCACCAACCCGGACGAAAAGGGATATCGGGGACTGTCGATGCTGCTCGTCGATAAGCCGCGCGGCAGTGACGAAAATCCGTTCCCCGTAGATGGCATGACCGGCGGCGAGATCGAGGTGCTCGGTTATCGTGGTATGAAGGAATACGAAATTTCCTTCGACGATTTCACGGTGCCGAAAAGCCAGCTGCTGGGTGGTGTCGAAGGCCAAGGCTTCAAGCAGCTGATGAATACGTTCGAAGGAGCTCGCATCCAGACGGCAGCGCGAGCGGTCGGCGTTGCTCAATGCGCCTTGGATTTGGGTCTGCGCTACGCTTTGGAGCGGAACCAGTTTGGTAAGCCGATTTACGAATTCCCGCGTGTTGCCAACAAGGTCGTTATGATGGCTGTTGAGACCATGATCGCGCGGCAGCTCACGTACTTTGCGGCGCGCGAGAAGGATCTAGGTCACCGCTGCGATCTTGAGGCCGGCATGGCCAAGCTGCTTGGGGCTCGTGTCGCCTGGGCGGCGGCCGACAACGCATTGCAGATCCACGGTGGCAACGGCTTCGCGCTCGAATATCCTGTCTCCCGCGTCTTGTGTGACGCGCGCATCCTCAACATCTTCGAGGGTGCCGCCGAGATTCAGGCGCAGGTCATCGCGCGGCGACTGTTGGAGCCACTGAAAGCGTGAGTCACATGGACTGGAGGTTTAAGTTGGCAGACGGGCGCGAGGTGAAGGTCCAGAAATGACAACTGATCCAATCGCTCCCCGTCGCGCTTCAGTCCCTGTCGATGTCGGCGGCGTCACCGTCGGCGGCAGCGCTCCTGTTGTCGTGCAATCGATGACCAACACCGACACGGCCGACGTCCCTGGCACCGTCGCGCAGGTGGCGGCACTTGCGCGGACCGGCTCGGAGCTGGTGCGCATCACAGTCGACCGGGATGAAGCTGCCAAGTCGGTGCCGCACATCCGCGAGAAGCTTGACGCCATGGGTTGCGATGTCCCCTTGGTCGGCGACTTTCATTACATCGGCCACACACTGCTGGCGGAAAATCCAGCCTGTGCGGAGGCACTCGCCAAGTACCGCATAAATCCCGGCAACGTGGGCTTCAAGGACAAGAAGGATCGCCAGTTCTCGGAAATCATCGAGCTTGCATTACGGCACGCTAAGCCCGTGCGAATCGGCGTCAACTGGGGATCGCTCGACCAGGAGCTACTGACCTTACTGATGGATAAAAACGCACGCGACCCGGAACCCAAGGATGCCCGCGCCGTGATGCACGAAGCGATGGTGCAGTCCGGCCTGCACTCGGCACACCGGGCGGAAGAACTGGGTCTTGGCGCGGACAAGATCATTATTTCGGCGAAGGTTTCTTCGATCCAGGACCTGGTGGCTGTTTACGTCTCACTGGCTCGGCGCTGCGATTATGCACTGCACCTCGGCCTCACCGAGGCCGGCATGGGTTCGAAGGGTATTGTTGCCTCGTCGGCCGCGATGGGCATCCTGCTGCAGCACGGCATCGGCGACACGATCCGTTTTTCATTGACGCCGGAACCCGGCGGAGACCGAACCGTGGAAGTGCGGACGGCGCAGGAACTCCTGCAGACCATGGGGCTGCGCGCGTTCGTTCCTGTTGTCGCCGCGTGCCCCGGCTGTGGCCGTACGACGTCAACGGTCTTTCAAGAACTTGCCCGTGACGTCCAAGATATGATCCAGGAGCGTATGCCGGAGTGGACGGCTCGCTATCCAGGTGTAGAGACGCTCAACCTTGCAGTCATGGGCTGCATAGTGAACGGGCCTGGTGAATCAAAGCACGCCGACGTCGGCATTTCCCTGCCGGGGACCGGTGAGACGCCCGCGGCACCTGTGTTTATCGATGGCAAGAAAGCGATGACGCTACGCGGACCGACGATCGCCGCGGACTTTAAGCGGGTTGTCGAAGAATATATTGAGCGGCGCTACGGCTGAATATCTGTCCGACGGCAATCGGCAAAATGAAAAGGGCGTGTCGATTGCTCGACACGCCCTTACTCAAACATCCGTCTATCCTACGTCTTAACGGGCGCGTGCACGCGTCGCCGCATGGGCAGGAGCGCGGCGAGTTGAAAACAAGGGTTTCCATTCACGGCGCGTGCGGGTGACGACAGGACGAGGCTCGCGCGGGGCCAGCTTGAACAACGATTCAGAACGCACACGCCTCAACTTCGGCCATGTGAACGCACGGCGCTCGGTGCGCTTATAGGCACGCACGGCAGGGCGTGGCTGGCGTGGGGCCAATTTGAAGAGCGATTCAGAACGTACGCGCCGCAACTTCGGCCATGTGAACATGCGGCGCGGCGCGGCGCGGACGGCGGTTGTGGCGCGAACACGCGTGTCGGTAAACATTTTACAGAGCCTGCAATCATCTCCGCGAGCGCTGCGGGCATGGCCGGCTTCCGATTGAATTGGCATGCCGGTGACCACCACTGCGGCGGCCAAAGCGGCGGCGACGAATTTCAACATACGGACTCTCCAGATAATGGACATTAATGCGCGGTGCGCACTGGTAATAACAACATGCTGTGGTATCAACAAAAACTCACGAGCATGATGCGCCTATGGTTAGCTGGTATGGTTAATTTAGGTGCCCTCTCCCGGGGGCGACGAGCAACGGTCATCTGTCGCGATGAGCGACGAATTCCGCGGCAGCTATAAGCGTTTCAGCCCGCTCGCCGAACGTCGCCAGCGCGGCTTTGGCATGCTTAACCGTATTGCGTAACTCCGATTTGGCGGAGTCCAGACCCACTAGAGAAACCAGAGTTGCCTTGCCGGCCGCGGCATCCTTGGCAACCGCCTTGCCAACGAGTTGCTCGTCTCCCTCGGCATCCAGAAGGTCATCGGCAATCTGGAAGGCGTAGCCCAGATGGCGTCCGTAATCGATCAGCGCAGCGCGAGCCGGCGCGGGCGCCATTGCCAGAATCGCGCCCGCCTCGCAGGAAAAACGGATCAGTGCGCCGGTTTTCATAGCCTGGAGGAGGCTTATGTGGCTGACATCGGGAGCCGGTGGCTGGCCGAGTTTATCTGCCTCCAGATCCAGTGCTTGACCGCCCACCATTCCACGGACGCCGGCGGCCCGGGACAGTTGCGTTACCAATTCTCCGCTTACGGCAGCATCGAGCCGAGACGCGGAATCTGCAATGATTTCAAATGCCAAGGATTGGAGGGCGTCGCCAGCTAGGATTGCGGTCCATTCATTGAACTGGGTCCAGACCGTCGGTTGCCCGCGCCGCAGTGTATCGTTGTCCATGGCGGGAAGATCGTCGTGAACAAGGCTGTAGCCGTGAATGAGCTCCACTGCCAAAGCCGCGGGAAGCGCCTGATCAACTGAGACATCAAACAGCGCGGCGCTTTCGAGCACGAGGAAAGGCCGCAGCCGCTTGCCGCCGCCGAGAACAGCGTGCCGCATCGCCTGCACAAGTTGTGCCGGTGCCGCATCGACCTTTTCGCTTAATAAAAGCCTTTTAAGCTCCACCTCAACGCGCCGGGCGGTCTCAGCAAGCCGGTCTTCAAACTGCATGTCCGCGCCCGTGTATTGTGTCAACTGAACCGAACCATGCGCGATATAGAAGGACCCCACATCGGTCAAGAAGGTCGCGAAGGTGGTCGCGGCCAAAAAACCTTGTGCCGGAGGACTGGTGTTGACGGCTTTTTGCGCCTATAACGCCGCGTTCGAAGAACCGCGCTTTCGCGGGCGCTCGATTAAATTTGGCGCAGAGCCCTTGCGCGGATCGGCCTGCACGTCCTTTGCGGACGGACTGCTGATCATTGCGTTTCAAGGCGCGCTGCGAAGACTGAAACACCTGGAGAAGACCCATGGCCGTTCCAATGAAGAAAGTCTCGCGCCAAAAGCGCGGGTCCCGTCGTTCTCATGACACGCTTTCGGCGCCGACTTATGTCGAGGATAAAGAGTCTGGGGAGCGCCGCCGCCCTCACCACATAGATCTGAAGTCGGGTAAATACCGCGGTCGCCAGATCCTAGAACCAAAATCCGACGTCTGATATAGGTGACCTGCGGCGAATGATCGTGCCCAAACCGGGGCGCAGCATTGCTGGATGGGCAATTCTTCCTGCCGAGGCTGTTGCAGCCATTGAATTCAAACCGCCACAAAGGCGCGCTTTTGGCACTCACGCATTCGACCAGTAGGGGAGTAACGCATGTCAATCAGGTCCTTGCCGCTCATGATCTTCGCCTTCATCTTCTATAATGCCGTCGTTTTACTCGGGTTGGCGGGCGACAGCGGCACAGCGGAAGGGATCTTGCGCACAGAGATATTCTCGCTTCCTTCATTCCGTGGCGGTGAAAATCCGGTCAGCTGGAGCTTCAATTGGGGCGATCTGATCCTACTTGTTGCGTTGCTATTGCTGTTTGTGGAGATCCTCAAGGCGACCTACACGTCGACGGCCTCGCTGCTCGATCACGGATTATCGATGTTGGTCTTTATCGCTTGCCTGATCGAGTTCCTATTGGTGGACGCAGCCTTCACGAGCATCTTCTTTCTGATTATCGTCTCGACCCTGATCGACGTGGTCGCAGGCTATACAATCGGTATCCGCGTTGCACGCCGCGACATCGGCTTTGGCGGGATGGCACCTCAGTGAGGCCGCAGACGACTGAATTCACTCCTGCGCACGCTTACCGGTCCAACGAGGACCGGCCTTTGTTTTTGCAGTAATCCGCAGCCTTATTCCGGCGGGGCTTGGATCGAAACGGTTCTTGGCCCACAATGTCACTTGAAGTCCGGTGATTCGCGCGTCCGGACCATCTTCACGCCTGTGCGCGCGGCCGTTGCTCAGCATCAATGTCGCGCCGCCAAGCGATGAATCGTTGGGGGATAGCGGAAAATGCCGGCTCAACAGGCCACTGTTGCCGCGCCTGATGGCGTGGTCGAGGCTTTGCCACTTCGGTGCTCGCTAGTTTTAACCCGTGTTGCCTGCGCAAACGGAGCGACGCGGGCACAAGTCATGCGCGACTTTTCGCAATTCCTCTCACACAAACTGTCACCCGCAGAATGGCGCCGCTTGGCGCTTCAGGACATCGACGAACTGTTGAGCGCCGGCCTCGTCAGCGAGGTACGCGGTCGCTTGATGGCCAACGAACACGGCAATGCCGTGGTTGACGCATTTCTCCGCCGCAAGGGTGCGAGCGGGGGGACTTGGCCGGAAACCCGCGACGGGCGGCTTATCGCCAAGGGGTTGGGTATTGAGCCCGTCAGTCTACGGAAGCTGAAAGCGCTGCTCAGCCCAGAAGGACTGCGCGCTTTCATACTGCACAAGACCTACGGTTTGCAGCTCAGCGGTGGTTACACGCCGGCAAAGCTTCGTGCGCAACTGGCCGTGATCGCGCTAGAGCGCGCCTTCGGCAACAAGATCAAGACCGGCCTGGGCGCTGGTTCGGGATTCTCGGCAAAGGCCGGGCGGTTGTTGGCAGGTCAATTGTCGTCGCGGCCACGAGATCTGGGGTCGGATGGACGACTTGTCGCAGCTCTTGCCGCGGAAGCTGTAGATGCGCGCCAGACCGATGCTGAAGCTTTGCGCGTCGCCGTCCTGCGACGCCTGGCTGAACAGGCTCTAAAGGAAGAAAAACGGCCCGGCAGGGTTGTGGCCAGCTCTGTTGAAAAGCCTGTCGCGGCTAACGATGCCGGCTTGCCGGGCGCAGCGATGCCGCCAACTCGTCGACCTGATCCTGCAGGTTTCGCCAGAGTCGTGCTGGCCATCGCGCGGACTTGTGCGGATGGTTGGGCTGGTAACCTCAAGGCGCCGATCGCCCGAGTCTGGAAGCAAATCGCAGAGGCCCACCCGGAGTGGGGTTTGAGAGAGGCCGAATTCAAAAGCATGCTCGCGGAAGCGCATAAGGCTGGGCACTTGCTGCTTGCGACGGCAGACCTCAAGGACAAATCTACCGCAGCCGAAATCGGGGCTTCGGCGATCACCTACAAGAACACGCAATGGCACCTGATCCGCATCGTCGATGCGGACTGACGACACCGTTGCGAACTATCGAAAAAGACATCCAAAAGCGTAAGGACCAGCAGATTCATGCAACCGTGGGCAAAAGAGGCGACCGCTCCTGAGGGATTGTCGGAAGCCTTCGAGCACTCCATCACCTGGGAGGACGACATCTGGCAGGCTGATCCTGTCGATGTTGATGGCGTGCACGCCAAAGCTCGAAAGAAGTTCCTCGATCTTGTCATGTCCGTGCGCAAAGAAGGCTCCGCGCAGGCGCGGATTCTGCTTTTCCACGGACAGTCGGGAGCGGGCAAAACGCATCTGATCCGGGCGCTCAGGACACAATCCCACCGGAGTTGCAATGCCTATTTCGGCTACGCGCAGATGACGCCGGACGTTTCCAATTACGCCGACTACTTTCTGCGCCGTCTTATTCACTCATTGGAGAAACCTTACGATCCCGACACCGGCGGCATCAGCGGTTTGCAAAGGTTGACCGACAGATTGGTCGCCAACTGCAATGGTGTTTCGCCGGCCGACCTTGAGGCCTTGAAAGAGGCTTCGATGAGCGGCGCCGAACTGGCGCGGCACGTTTTAAAACTGGCCGATGAGATCATCGCCGAACCGAGCTTCGTTGGGCACAAACCTGACGTCAACATCGTGCGCGCGCTGCTTTATCTCCAGCGGCACGATCCGCGCATCGATCAGCGTGTGCGCCAGTACCTATATGGCCGCCAGCTGACGTCGTTGGCGCACGAGGCGGTTGCGGCCCTTGATCCCAACGACGGCGAAGGCCGCGCGTTCGATATAATCGCCGCACTAGGGCAACTGATGTGGGTCGTCGATGGCGCTGCGCTTGCGTTCTGCATCGACCAGGTCGAAGACCTCGTCAACTTCTCCGATCCGGAAGTGCGCTTTCAGAAGGCTGTCGGCGATCTGATGCAGATCACCAACCGGCTCCCGAGCGCCGTCATCGTCATCTCTTGCCTCGACGATTTCTATAGCCGCGTGCGTGAACCGTTGGCGCAGTCTTTCCGCGACCGGATCGAGAAATCCGGCCCGGTGCCGCTATACGAAAGCCGGACGGCCGACGAAGCCCGCCAGATCATCGCTAAAAGGCTGGAAAACTTTGCGGAGACCTCGGAAAGCGAACTTTCCGTTGGAGACCCCAGCGCCTTTTTCGGCCCGTCGTTTTTCGAGGAGTTCGCCGGCCTGTCGACGCGGCGTTTGCTTGAACATGCGCAGAGCCGGCTGCATACGCTTGCTGGACCGGCCGTTGAGGAGGAGCCAGAGGGCGCCAGTGGTTTCATTTCCGAGTTGGCAAAGGCGCTTGGCGGCTGGTCGATGGAGCCAGAAACCGTCACGTCAATGGCACCGACCATCAACTATCGGGATATCTGGGACCGGTTCCAGAATCAGTCGGAAGCGGAAATGCCGACCGACGACAATGAGTTGATGGATGCCCTAATCGCGGCGTTGCCTTTAGCGGCGGCAGAGTGGGACGGGGCGATCTCGCTTGGCATCGAGCGCTGTGAAATCGCCGATGACCTGCCGACATTCGATCTATCGCTGAGGCACACATCCGGTCTTGATCAGCAATCGCGCATCTTCCTTTGCAACCGGCCCACGCAAGGTGGTGGCCTCAAGCGGCAACTGGAAAAAGTGCTGGGAGGAATGGTCGGCTCGAAGCAGAGCTTCATCCTACGCGCCTCTGACTTCCCTCCAAATAAGAAGAACCAGACGGCGCAAGCCTTCCGCAAATATCGCGATTCTGGTGGACGCTCTCTGTTGGTACCGATCCCGGAATGGGAACGGATGATCATGGTGCGCGAGTTCCACGAGCATCACTGCAATGATCCAGGATTCGACCGGTGGTTTGCCGGCGCCAAGCTTCTTTCCAACGTCATTGCCATCATTCAACTGCTGCGCCTTGACCTTCTCGGCCGGCCGTT
>DAOUZE010000114.1 GCA_030665765.1 Filomicrobium sp. | reverse complement strand
TCCTGGTAGTCGCCGAACTGAGGTAGCGCCTCATCGACGAATGCAGCAAACAATTGTTCTGCCTGTTCGGCAGTAACAGCGAACGCGAAGGGACTGAGCTCCCCAAAATTATTCCCAAAACGCTCCTGCACGAGCTTAAGGACGTCTTCCGTTACCTCATCTGGGTTGAACCGCCGTAGCCGGGGTATGAAAAGGCTCTGCTTGGCCGGCTTCCTGTTCTGTGAGTCAAAATTCCATTTGCCGCCAGCCGGCGACCCGTCATTCTCCATCAGAAGTCCGGTTCTCCGGCGCATCTCCCGGTAGAAATCTTCCATCCGCAGAAGCTTGCGCCCATCAGCCCAGCCTTCGAACTCAACCCGCGAACAAATGAACCGAGTGTCCTGGTGAACGTCGACCGGTATCCCCAAGTCATCTTGCCAAGCATCGATCTCTTGAAGCACGCGCCATTCACCAGGCTCGGTCACCAAAATCCGGTCGATGCCGCCGAATCGCTTGAGGGCCCGGCGGACTTCCCCCGTAAAGCCGCCGCTGTTCTCTGGTTCATCAAGTCGAACATAATCGACCTTCCAACCGACCTTCCGCAGGTCGTCAGCAAAATGCCGCATGGCCGATAAGACAAACGCTATCTTTTTTTTGTGATGGCGCACGTAAGTGGTCTCGGCGGCCACCTCCATCATTAGCACGACATCCCTTTTCGGATCCGCCGTTTGCAGGCTCGCAAGGCTATGACTGAGCTGATCACCAAGAACGACGATCAACTGCCTGAAAATTGTGTTTGCACCCTGCCCCTTGGATTTACGACCTACCATCTGGTTCACCGAATCCGCAATTGCCGCAAATCGTACGGGCTATGAGTGGTGGGCGATCACTTTTTTTCCGCACCCCATCAAACCGTTTCACTCCGAGATTCTGGCGACTCACCGTACCTTGCGCGACAAACCGATTTTCTTTAGCGGACGAAATCGCATGACCTTGGCCTTCCACATCATTCGGGCAACCCATGCTTCGGGCACGCATCATAAACTGGCGCTGGATGCTCTGCGCCATTTGCGCGGCCCCACCGCACCGGAATGGCGGCGCTTCTTCCTGGCCAATGCAAAGCATTATGTTGAAGGATCGAAAGCTCCCGACAAGGAGTTCAAGGACTTCAAGAATCACGTCCTCCATCCCTCTGACGATTACTGGGGCGGTGCGCCGGAAAAGGCTCGCAACTGGTATCGCCATCTGGTCGAAGCGCTGCAGACCAAAAACTGGAGCGAAGCCGCCTGGTGCGCCGGCATCCTTTCGCACTACTACACGGATCCCGTGCAACCTTTTCACACCGCCCAGTCAGAGGCAGAGAACGCCATCCACCGCGCCACCGAGTGGTCAATCAGCAAATCCTACGAAGCACTGGTCTCCGAAGCCCTTCGGCGAGGGGCTACGGCGGCTCCGTTTCCGGCAACCGGCGAGAATTGGCTGCAGGACTATGTCTGTCTGGGCGCTGAAACCAGCCACCAGCATTACGAACGCCTGCTCGCGCACTACGACATCAACGTTGGTGTCGTTTCGCCGGAAAAAGGCCTCGACTCAGTTAGCCGCCACCTGATCGGCGACTTGTTGATATTCGCTAAAACCGGCTTCGCGCACATTCTCGACCGTGCAATTCAGGATGCTGGAGTTGAACCGCCAAAGGTCAACGTCACCGCCAAAAGTCTACTCTCCACATTAAAGATTCCGGTCCGCTGGGTTCTGAACCGAATCGAAGATGCTGGGACGCGCCGAGAAGTGGAAGCCATGCACGATGAACTGCAGGCGACCGGTCGCGTCGAAAAATCCCTTCCGGCGGACGACCGTGCGATCCGCGAGCTTTTCAAAGCTGAAGTCCTCGCCCCCCGCGCGGCGAGCCGCTCCGCCGAGCGTGCCAAACGGCTCAAAAGTGGACGCGACAAGTCTGCGCGTCAAAACCTGCTGGGAATTACCCCCGCCATGCGCGCGCCCGCCAGAGAGGTGGAGCCCTCCCCCTTGCCGGAAATCTCAGCCCGAACAACAGGACACCACGAACTTCGCCATTACCTTGAACGCGACAGCGACGTCGAGGCCGGCCCATCGATCGGCCGAATAATGGCCGATCGCCTGAACGCATTCGGTATCCAGAAAGTATCAGATCTTCTCGAAGCGGCTCCCGCCGAGCTTGCAACAGCCCTCGCTGATAGCCGAATTACGGGTTCCACGGTAAGCCGTTGGCAGGATGAAGCACGCTTGATGCTTTCGATCCCAGGCCTACGTGTTACGCAATCGAAACTGCTGGTTGGTGCGGGATACCGCTTCAGCCAAGATATTGCGGAGGCCGAACCGCAAGAACTTTCAGCAGCCATCCTTGCATTCGCCACGACCCAGGTCGGTCGGAGAATGTTACGGGACGGCGAGCCACCTGACATCGAACAAATCAAGACCTGGATTGACGCAGCCCACGCCACGTCACAGGCGGCGTAAGCCATCAGCGATTTCACTTATCGATCTTTGTGCCAACCAAAGGTTTTCGTTTTGGTTGCAGCACGACAAAGAAAAACGCCCCCAGGACGATCAGGAAAATTCCACCCAGAGTCCAGAAAGTCGCGCCACTCCCCGCGACACGCACGGCGTAATCGATAATTGTCTGATAGTTCGCCGCGGCGACTAAAGAGCCTACAACACCGGCCATTCGGCCAACGTTCTCAAAGTCTCTATCGGCCTGGTCATAGGACTTGAAAAAGTAGAACACCAAGAGTAGTGCCCACAGTACATATGCGGCCAGGATCACTGGTGAAACATCACGATAGACGCTCGCATGGCCCGTGCCATAGAGCAGTCCCGACGATTGCAGGAACGCCAGGTTCATCAGCGGCCACACCAGCATCGCAGCCGCACCGATCAGCACACCGCGCTGCAGCTTGCTTAGATACGCTTCATAGTGCGTTTCCAACGTTTTATGCCGGATCACCAGTAGGATAGCGATCGTGAAGACAAGCAGCAAAAAGAACACTTTGAAGGGCAGCAAATAACGGTGCACTAGCCCAGTGATCGCCCTGTTCTCATCCTCCTGATACATCTCGGACAAAGTTGCGGAGAACCGTTCCTGCGCCTTGCAGCAGTTTTCCGCATCGACAAGACTCCGCGTCACGAAGCAATACCGCTTCGCATTGCGCTCGGGGTGATCACCAATCAGCGGGTCCGGCGCACAATCGCGGACAAATTTCGACATTCCGGAGCGCTTTTTCGCTTCTGCACGCACGGAAGCCAGTGAACTAACCACCGGCGCACGCTGACATGCCCCGCCAGATTGTGCACATCCCGTCGGCTCGCCCCGATCCAGCTCTAAAACACCTGGCTTGATTTCAAACATCGACTTCAGCCTGCCGCCGCCGCCGCCGCCGCCGCCAAGAATACTGCCCGCGACGAGGGCAAGCAGGATCACAACCATGTAGCCGATCAGGAACCGTACTTTACCGTTCGGAACATACTTCCAATACAGGTCAACGAGAATACAGGCCGGCACATACAGCGCGATCAGCGCCAGTATTCCGAAAGTCGGAAAGAAGACAAAAAGGTGCGAATAGTACGCCGCCAGCGCAGTCCAATCCGTCCCGGCATTGGCACCAAAACTCGAGTCAACACCGAACTCGTAATACAGAACCGCCGTGGTCGCGATGAACGACAAACCAAGGATGATAAAGTTCAGCGCAACAAAGATACGTGCCCCAACTGTCATATAAGCCCTCGTAGAGTATCAGTCGGGCGGTAACGAAGCGCGTTGCTGAGCCGGTGACAAGCGGGATTCGTCCTACCAAGAAGCTGAATTGAGACTCAGGCCGCAAATCACTCACAAGCTGTGGCTGTGTCGGCACGGTTGCGCCTCGTTTGAGCACTAACCCGCACACCTAAGCCGGATCAATGAGACGACCCAGGAGCCAACTCCATGACCGCCCGCACCTATTCATCCAACCTGCTCAGCCTTTGCACCGGGCTCCTGGTCATCGGCCTCATTCTCTACTTCGGCGCCGGCAGCCGCTGGTTCAGCTTCTACGGTTGGGCATCATTGGCTCTCATTACAGTAACGATCGGCGGCACGCTGATTTTCAAGCGCTATCGAACACTCGGCCTACGCCGCTGGCCTGCGTTGCTGGTTATGTTTCTGATCGCCTCGGCTTGCTTTATCCAAATCGGGTTTTGGGCAATGTTCTTCTCCACCGACGCCCAAGGCCTGGGTTTGGCTGCCGGTCGCTCAATGATCCTGCCGTTGATCGAGCCCTGGCTACCCCTGGCGGGCGGAATATCGGCCATTGCAGTCATTTGGTTGCTGGGCCGTGGCGTCCATGACAATTGAGCGTCGACAGGTTGAAGACCCAGGTCGAGCCTCAGAGCCTTGCCCACCAACCAGAAATCCCTGACGGAGTTCCGATGGACAGCAACAAACTGAAGACACTGCAAGCACCACTCAAAGAGCGTTACCGGATGGAACCCGCCTCTGCGGTAATAACGCTCAAAGCCGAGGGACGGCTCGGCGAAGGTGTGAGCTGCTCATTGCAAACCCACAAAGCCTCTGTCGAAGCCGGGCTCCACCCTGCAACCGGCGGTAACGGCTTAGAGGCGTGTTCCGGTGACATGCTTCTGGAAGCCTTGGTCGCCTGCGCCGGCGTCACGCTCAAGGCGGTGGCCACGGCCCTCGAACTGCCGCTCGCCTCGGGCTCCGTTACAGCCGAAGGCGATCTGGATTTTCGCGGCACATTGGGCGTCGACAGAGAAGCCCCCGTCGGCTTTCGCGCCATTCGCCTGCGCTTCGATCTGACAGGTGATCTGTCCGATGAGCAAAGAGCAACGCTGGCCAAACTAACGGAGCGATATTGCGTGGTTTACCAGACGGTTCGCCAGGCCACAGCGGTTGACACAATTATATCAGTGAACGCCTGATTAGTTCATTGAATAGACGCAGCCGCGCGCCATCTTGTAACGGGGAGTTCATAGACACACCGCTTCGCCAACCTGCACCAAAAGCGGCAACGTCGCTCGACATTGCCCCGACGAAGGGGCATGTTGCAATCACAGCGGGAAGCCATCGTTGAGGGAGAGACATCGTGTTCGGGCGTAGCAATCAAGATCAATCGCCGCCACCAATCGGCAGCCCCGCCAATCAATCCAATCCGCACCCGTCGCCCGCCGACCCCGCGGCTTACATGCCAACATCCCCTCCCTCTACTGCTAGCAACACATCCGTCATTGGCGAGGACGTTGCTATTGTCGGACAGAAAATCACCGTCATTTCGCAAAGCAGTGTGCAGGTGAATGGTTGCATTGAGGGCGACATCAACGGACAAGAGGTCATCGTCGGCCCGAGCGGTAAAGTGACCGGCACTGTAACCGCCAACCTTATTAAGATCGAAGGCGAGATTCAGGGAGCGTTAAAAGGTGCATCAGTCTCACTGATGCCGACTGCGCGTGTTGATGGCGATATTTTCCATCAAAAGCTGGCGATTTTTGAAGGTGCACAGTTCGACGGAAGCGTGCGCCGGCCACAGGACGACACCGAGGTCACGCCGAATCTCGACCCTGCCTCGCTGCAAGGATCTGCAAGGTAAGAGCGACAGGCGTGCGCACTATATTAGTTCACGCTAGATGGACGAGTGAGGGGTTGATTACACGATGTATTCCGGCCCCCTTTAGAACAGCTGCGAACATTTAGAACGCGCCGCCACGACCTTGCGGCGTGATCGTCTCACAATTGCTCCGCACCCTAATATCTTGGCCGACAAATTGGCAAACTTCGCGCTTCTTGTTGGGGTTGTTACGAATCTCCCGAGCGCTCACCCGCGTGCCGTATTCCCTGGCAACTTGAGCCAGATAGTTATCTTGGCAAAAGGGCGTCGCCATCCGCTGGCCATCAACAATCTGATAGCCATTCTTGCATGCAATTCGGGCCACAGCCGGGTCCGAAGGAACAGCCGCTATTGCCAGCACACCTACAGCCGCCGCAAGAGCAACAGTATTATTCATCACCATAACTCCTCAAAAATACGCGGTACTCTGCCTCAATTTGACAGTGCAAAGGACGCCGCCGCGCAAATCATAAGTGTCACAATGACACCAGCTTTGAATCGGAACAAGGCAACCCCAGCAAGAATGGAAAGAACCGCAGCTCGCCAGTCGAGTGATTGAAGTATCGGTACGTCGAGCGTGACCGGACCGATTTCAATTCGCCCGAACTGTCCAAACAGCACCCGCAGACCAAACCACAAGCTGAGATTTAAGATGACACCAACTACAGCGGCCGTGACCGCTGCCAAAGCTGCTCTCAAACGCACTGCATGCTGCAACTGCTCGACGTACGGTGCGCCCGCGAAAATCCAAAGGAAACAGGGCGTAAAGGTCGCCCATAACGTAACCGCGGCGCCCGCGATCCCCATCAGGAGCGACGCACCGCCGGCCTCGCGATAGGCCGCCAAAAACCCAACGAATTCCGTCACGAGAATAAGCGGCCCAAGCGTCGTTTCAGCGAGGCCCAAACCATCTAGCATCTCTCCCGCGCTGAGCCAGCCGTACCCCTGAACCACCTCCTGCGCCATATAGGCCAGCACCGCGTAAGCGCCACCAAACGTAACCACAGCGAGCTTGGAAAAGAACAGCCCCAGCTTCACCAGCATGTGGTCATTGCCGAGCACAATCCATAAGACCGCCAGCGGCCCCAACCAGATCGCCAACCAAGTCGCGACCGTAACAAGCGTTCGCGGCGGCGCGGTCGCGGGCACAGAAATAGCGCCCTTTGGCGCCAACACTGCTACGTCCTCCCCAGATCGCCATGATGAAACAACGCCGATCATCGCTGCCGCAAGGACAACCACCGGAAACGGCACATTGAAGAAAAACAGCGACGCAAACGACAGCCCGGCCAACAGCCAATGCTCTTTTGTTTGCAACGCGCGTCGCGCGACCCGGATCAAAGCCTCAAGTACGATCGCCAGGACCGCCGCCTTGACACCAAGAAACAAGACCTCCATCGCCGGAAGCTGCCCGTAGAGCGCGTATACTACTGACAGGGCAAGCATCAAAATCGCCCCAGGCATCACGAACAGAAGTCCCGCTGCCAATCCGCCCCTGACCCCGTGCATACGCCAGCCGGCGTAAGTTGCCAGTTGCATCGCTTCAGGGCCAGGCAGCAGCATGCAGAAATTGAGGGCGCTCAAGAATTGCCTCTCAGCAAGCCAACGTTGCTCATCGACCAGCACCCGGTGCATCAGCGCGATCTGCGCCGCCGGTCCGCCAAACGACAACAGCCCGATTTTCAACCAAACACCGAGTGCCTCGGTGTAGGTGACGGACGCATTGACTTCCTCCCTCTTCGTATCGATTTCGACCGCGCTCCCAATCATCCTTCTGTGCACTGCCCTCAACGACAGCAATTAGCGCAGCTAACTCATTTTAATTAAGGACACCAGCATGGATTGAGGGCACCACCAGCAAGCCAAGCAACCTCTCCGCAGCCCAGCGCGGTAGACCGTCGGCCTTGGGAGCGAACTCAGCAATACCAGTCCATCTGCTTCGCAACTGCGAGAGGACGCTGCGACCTGCGGTCACAGTCCGCTCACGACGCATGGCGAAAAGCTCATTGATTTCAGCGCCCACTGGAGCCGATTGAAACAAACATCACAATCTGAAAGCTTGACGTCATCCTGCTTCGGGTGTGACTTCGCCGCCGCCAGAAGGGAAAGCTAGTCGCAGTTCGCGTCATGCATTCCTGATTAGTTAGTCGGCAGATATCGTTCTGGCATTTTGTTGCGTTGGCATCTTAATTCAGGGATCCGTCGGACGGGCGGTCCAATCGCCAAAAAGGCTCGTTCCTACAGTTATCGAAACTTCTGTTCGGTGACATCTGGAATGTTGCTCCGCAACACTGCCGCCCGTGCAGGGAGAAGTAGATGCGCACGATCATTTTCTCAATCGTTGCCTTATTGACCTTTGGAACATTCACAGCCCAAGCCGCCTCTGGCTCCTGGAGTTGCAACGGACCAAGCTATGCCTGCAATGGCAATAGCTACAAAACGGTCAAGACCAGTGCTTCCAAGAAGAAGACGTACAGCAGCAAAAAGAGCTATACGAAGAAGACAAAGTCAAAGAAGAGCTACTCCAAGAAAACCTATAGCAAGGGTAAAAAAAGCTACACGAAGAAAAGCTCGAAAAAGAGCTACGGCAAGTCGGGCGGCAAGCTCTACGGCAAGGCGTCATTCTACTGGCAGCCCCAGAAAGTGGCTTCCGGCGGTTGGTTCAACCCGAAAGCCATGACCGCCGCTCACAAGACGCTGCCCTTCGGCACCCGCGTCCGCGTAACCAACAAGCATAACGGCCGCTCGGTTGTCGTCCGCATCAACGACCGCGGCCCTTACATCAAAGGCCGCATTATCGATCTGTCGAAAGCAGCAGCCTATAAAATCGGCATGCAGAAAGCTGGCGTTGTTCCGGTAACCGTGGCAGTTCTCAGCAGCAAATAAGCGGCATTGCATCGAACGCAATCGAGGGGAAGGGGCGCCAACATTCCGACAGCGCCCCTTTTTTTTATGTGTACGCGCTCAACCGGCCTAGTTTCCGGCGGTCCGTTACAGCATACCGGACCTCCCCCATAGCCGGCTCCACAGGAAAGGTGGGTGCCAGCCGCCGGTGTCAAAAACCAGCCGGCTCCCAGATCCCGTCGCCTAGTCCTAAGAAGCGGCAGAACCCTAGAAAATGGTGGCACAGGATAATTGGTGCTCCCGCCTCCCGACACGCCACCGACAGCAAATTTCTAGGTGATAAAAACTGAAATTGGTTACTCTCCCCCGTTGCGTGTCACCATCAGCAAGACGCTCGAACCACCTTCACCAAACGCCCGTCATTTGTGTGAGCCTGCGCTGGAACGGCGCAAAAGGGCAGCCTACGACCACCTAATCAGCGGTAGTTTCAGCCAACGCAACATCACCGCCGATTGTTGATTGCACAGGCCCGGCATTCACCGATAATTACCGCTAGCAGACCGCAAGGTCGCACCGCTGTTCAATAGGGCACACATCTCCAAATGCCCTCCCGAGTGAGGCCCAATGCCGGAGCACAGCATCCCAAATGAACGCGCCGCCGCGATCACAAGAATTCGCACGGCTATGATCGAGAAAAAGATGACACAAGCTGAACTCGCCGACACCGCCTGCTGTCATGAAAAGACCGTACAGAACCTGCTCGCCGGTCGTCAGGTCCGCGACCAGACCCTATTCGATGTCTGCGCGGTACTGGACCTCGACTTCGAAGCAATCAAAGAGGCCTGGAGTGGCGCCGCCGTCTCCGGCCCAATGGAGCTAAAGGGCGAGGGCGGGCTTGCCGCACCGGTCTATATGGGCGCTTACACCAGGGCTGCCGTCGACCACTACATCGGAACCTATCTCACAGTTCGGCCGTCGTTTTCCAAACCTGGGTCCTATGTCGCATATCGCACCGACATCATCTGGGATCCAGCATGGCCGAGCCTGCTGTTTGAGGAGAGCGACCGACCCGACGTCGCCTACCAGCATCGTGGACGAATTTACGTCCCCACATCTTCCATGTTCGTCCACCTGGTTTCACTGACCAAGGGCGCGATGCGAATGGTGATGATCTCCCAACTCGATCAGACGGGACATATGCGCGGCCTCATCACAACGCTTAATAGACAAGGTGCGGTTCTGATCCCGGTCTCCGCGCCGATCGTCTATGTTAAACGCGAAGATATCGATGCCGAACAAGACCTTGGCGAGGTTGAGTCTGTGCACACCCGGCACGAAACTTACCAGTCGTTGATCCAGGAAACCGTAGCCGATGGCTACGCAAAGCTGATCAGCTAACGTTATCGCAGCACTTCAGGCGCGGTGCCGCACCGGCTGCTCTTCTACCTTGCCGAGCCCGGCTTCAGATGTCCCAGCCGGCGGCATCTCCGATGGAAGCTGGCAAGGTCCTGTCTGCAGATAGCGCTTGTGAAAACTGACACTCTCGCGCTTCCCAACATCCCGCAAGTGTTTCTCAATCCACTTACCGGCTTCTGAGCGCCCAGCGCCGTGCAAATAGCTGAGGACCCCCCAGTCCGGCTGCACCTTCGTGTC
>DAOUZE010000392.1 GCA_030665765.1 Filomicrobium sp. | reverse complement strand
AGTTGGCAGGCGATCGGCAAGGAGAGCTGCGGTGCGTCACGGGACACAACCTGCGCAGCGGCGCCAACGTCGAGTATCACCAACGCTATCGGCGCCCCAAAGACTGCAAACTTGCGAACAATCGACTTCAGCACCGCATCGCAACCCAACAGGCGTTTCCGTGCCGTGCAAATGTGGCGCTTGCGGAGCACAAGCACAACAGCTTCAAAGACGCGCGACGTTACTTAGGGAACTGCCGTCGGAAGATATTAAGCATATGCACCGCTTCCAAGAGCAATTCTTTCAACTGGAAGCGGATCGATAATGTCAAGCAGGACGACACCAATCGCGGCAGCCGTGAACGCCCTGCGACCGGCCTTCGGTGCCACTTTCGTCATGAGCATCTTCATCAACTTAACGATGTTCATGGTTCCGATCTATTCGTTGCAGATCTATGATCGCGTCCTTTCGAGTCGGAACACCGGCACTCTGCTGATGCTGACTCTGATCGCTGCCCTGTTCATTGCCCTATATGGCCTGCTCGAGTATGCGCGCCGCGGCGTTCTCGTGCGGGCTGGCGTTCGTTTCAATGACGTCCTTTCCGCGCCACTGCTCAATGCCGCCTTTCGCGCGAAGCTCGCTGGTCACCAAACGGGAGCTGATCAGGCAATTCGGGATGCAGAAACTCTTCGCGAGAGCATATCCAGCGCGATCGTAGTTTCGCTGTTTGATATTCCCTGGAGCCTTGTCTTTATTGGCCTATGCTACCTGCTTCACCCCCTCCTTGGAAATGTGGCGCTGATCGGTTCTGTTCTGATCTTGTTATGCGCCTTGATAAGCGAGCTTGTGACCCGCGCCGGCTTAGAAGCCGTAACAAGACATGCCGCCGAAAAGAACCGGTTTGCGCAGTCATCTCTGCGCAATGCGGAAGCAGTCTTCGGGCTCGGAATGGGCAAAGCAGTTACGCACCGGTGGCGCGAATTCGATAACAATGTCGTCGCCGCACAGAGCACATCGAGCGAACGTACAGCTGCACTCCTTGGTGTGTCGAAGACAATTCGGATGGCCGTACAGATCGCACTGCTCGGCGCAGGCGCCTGGCTGGCTATTGGCCGGGAGATCTCTCCAGGTGCGATGATCGCCGCCATGATCATCATGGGTCGTGCACTGGCGCCAATCGAACAGGCTGTAGCAAACTGGAAGAGGATTGCTGCCTGCCGTTCGGCCCATCGCCGGCTTAACGCGCTGTTTGCACAGTTTCCCGAGCGGAAATCAGGTACAGAGTTACCCCGGCCGCAAGGCCACCTGTCGGCGGAGCAGCTTTTCCTTGTCCCCCCCGGCGGCGGCGAGCCGGTTGTGCGGAACCTCAACTTCGAGATCGAAGCTGGCACTGTCCTGGCAGTCATTGGTCCTTCGGGTGGTGGAAAATCGTCCCTGGTTCGCGCCCTTGCGGGCGTGTGGACACCGGCCAAAGGTGCTGTCCGGCTGGATTCGGCCAACCTGTCCCAATGGGATCCGAACGAACTTGGTCAGCGGATTGGCTACCTGCCGCAGGAGGCTGAGTTTCTGCCGGCAACCGTTGCTGAAAATATTGCACGGCTTGGTACGCCCGATGACAAAGAGGTTGTGCGTGCAGCTAAGGTTGCCGGTGTGCACGACACGATCCTCAAACTCCCGCAGGGCTACGAAACGCCGATTGGAGATGGAGGCGTCGTGCTTTCCGGCGGGCAGCGGCAGCGTCTTGCATTGGCGCGCGCTTTATATGGCCGTCCGTGCCTCGTCATCCTCGACGAACCCAATTCCAACCTCGACGGGCAGGGTGAAGCCGCACTCGGACGGGCAATTCAGACTATGAAGGCCAACGGGCAAACCGTCGTCATCGTCACCCATAAGCCGCAAGTCATGCGTCTCGTGGACAAGGTCCTGGTCCTTGTAAACGGCGTCATGACTGAATTTGGCGATCGCGACGAGGTCATGCCCAAAGTCTCGGGCCCTAGGATCGCAAACTTGCCCGTGCGCGGCGACCAACAGGCTGCCGCCGGAAGCGGCAGTGCATCGGCTCACCGCAGACCAGTTCCACCGACCCCCCCTGACAGAGAAACATCCATTTCTAAGGTGGCATGATGCAGCATCGTGGCGAAAATCAAAACCTGGCTTTGGAGACAACCCAATGACACGCAACAAGCCCGGACCGTCCTTGGCGACCGATCACAGTGGTTATGCCCGACTTGGATACTTTGGCATTGCCATCGTATTCGCCGCGTTTGGCGGATTTACCTGGAGCGCGCCGTTAGACAGCGCTGCAATCGCTCCGGGGCGGGTGATGGCCGAAACCGCAACCAAGCCGATCCAGCATCTGGAGGGCGGTATTGTGCGTGAAGTGTTGGTCAAGGAGTCGACGCACGTCCGCAAAGGCGACGTGCTGTTCCGCTTGGAGCCAATCAAGGCCCGCGCCAATGCTGACATGCTGATGAAACAGCTTGATGCCGCCATGGCGCTTGAAGCGCGCCTACTTGCCGAGCGTGACGGGCTCACAAGCGTATCATTCCCACCCAAACTTTTGGCGCGCCAGACCATCCCCGAGACTGCAGCAGCAATCGCGGACCAGAGGATGCGGTTCAAGAAGCGTCTGCAGATGCTCACAAGCGAGACCCAGATCCTGCGCGCCCGCTTCGCACAAGCGGAAAAGGAGCATGCCGGTTTAACACATAAGGTGTCATCCCTGACCGAGCAAATAGACAGCCTCACCGACGAGATCGAAGATGCGACCAAGTTGTATAAAAAAAGACTGTACCGCCGCAGCAAGCTGCGTGCCCTCAAGAGGGAGCTCTCCCGTCTCAAAGGTGATAAAGGCGCAACCGAGAGCCGGTTGGCAAGTGCAGTGGAGGCGACCAACGAGGCGCGCCTTCAGATCGAAAAGGTCGTGCAGAGATTTGTCGAGGAAGTTTCACAACAACTTCCCGAGGTGCGTATCCAGCTGTCAGATTTGCGTGAGAAAATGAGTGTGGCCGCCGACGTCATGTCCCGCATCGAAATTCGCGCGCCCCAAGACGGCATTGTCCAGGGACTTCAGGTTCACGCCCCCGGCGCGGTCGTCAAACCTGGTGACGCGCTTGCCGAACTCGTGCCAACCGGAGACAAGCTTGTCGTGGCGGCGCGTGTCTCACCGCTCGATATCGATAATGTCGCGAACGGCCAGAAGGCGGAAATCAGATTTTCCGCTTTCTCGACACGCAAAATTCCGACGATCCTTGGAAAGGTTGAGACCGTCGCAGGAGACGCGATGCAGGATGAATATACCCGCGAGCCGTATTTCCTGGCGCGCGTTGCCGTGGACGCCACCACCATACCCAAGGACATTCACGCGCGTCTGGTGCCGGGAATGCCTGCAGACATACTG
>DAOUZE010000118.1 GCA_030665765.1 Filomicrobium sp. | reverse complement strand
GATTGAATAAGGCTCTTGAATTTTGTTTGGGCCTTCTTTTGGATGTCAGCGGCGCCGAGGCCCAGATAGCGTTGCCGCTGCTCGATTTCATAGTTGGTAATCGGCTGATCGTTTACTAGGACGGCGATGCCTTGCGAACGGACACGGTGAAGGAGGCTGGTGCTGGGCGCCGCCATCGTTGTCAGTTTGCCGACCAGGTGCCCGGACGGACCACCCGCCAAGCTCGCACTAGTATACGTCGCGATACCTGCGATGATGATGGCGCTCGTGCCATTGACGTATCGGCGCAATCTTATGGCGGTGGTTCGGGCATGAAGCATGATGGGGGGTGATCCTTGCGTTCATCGAACTGTCATATCGTCCGGCGAGCGATCGAAAAATGAGCCACGATGGGCACCGTGGTTCTTTGCAACGATTCTCTGCAAATTTCAGTCTTCCACGACGACTTATCCGCATTAAGCATGGCGATGAGGTGACGGATATTATCCAGCAAGGTGTGGATTAGCGATCATCATGGGTCCGGCGACATAATCGCTGCAGGTTCGAACGTCGTTAAGGCATGCGCATGCCAGTTATGGAACTTTGATTTTTAGTTCAAGTCCGCTGTATTAGTCTCGGCGGAGAAGATATCGGTCTTGTAGTCGACAAGACCAAGGTGTTTGAACTCGAAAGTGAGATAAACGGAACGATCTGGCTCGAGGTCTTGGCTTTCATACAGTTGTTCACTGTATGTCGCGGTGAGGACGAAACACTCATCTGCGTAGCGCAGGCGCACAGCGTCTGAAAGTAGGAAGTCATCGTCGATGTCGTATCGGATCAGACCCGTGAGGCTCCAACGTTGGGTCAGCTGGAGTCCAAGTGAGCCTGATATCTCCTGCTCTGATTTGTCGATGCCGAGCTCCGGATTATCCGAAGTATAGCTATAAGTGGCGGCAGCAGTCGCGGGACCAACAGACGTAGATACGAATAGATCCTCACGCCGCAGGGCCATTGAATCTTCGTCGAAGCGAGTTTGCGATAGCACGCGAAATGCGTCTATGGGAGCAATATAGGCTCCCAAAATATAGTCGGACCTAGTGGTCTCTAATCCGCTCGAAGGATTGTAGACATACTGTTCAACGATAGACCCGTTTTTGTTGACGTATGCAACCTGTCCAGGGTCGGCAAATGGGTTGTCGCCCGAGAGCTGGAAGCTCTGTCCGCCCAGCAATCGAGCATAACCTCCAGTATTCAGCTGGAAGGTATATTGGACGCCTGCATTGGCCCGCGTGCCTGTCTCGATCCGGTCATAGCCGGAAAACTTGTCGATCTCGAATAGGTTTGTATCATCGAAAACCAAGCTCTTCGCGTCTTCGTTAGGCCTGTCACGCCTAGGGTTGGCCTGGGTCCTGGCGATGATTTGGCCAATAGGCTCAATGGTATGTGAGGCACGCCAGGTTCGGGCCACCCATGGGTATGCGATGGTCGCGCCGGCTGATGCAACTCCGTGGGCAGCTGTTTCGTCCTGCAATAGATCCGGCTGTAGTGCTGTGGGGTCCGGTGCGTAGGGGTCACGGTAGTTGTGGAATTGAGTGATGTCGCCGCGCATGTTTGCGAATGGTGTGTACGTAATGCCGATTTTGTCGATCAATCGGCGGCGCCACGTGAACTCGGTGACAACGCGGGTACTGTCTTGGTTGAAGTTTGTTTGGCTGCCCGGGTTCACGATTATGTCGTCACGCGAGAGGCTGTAAAGGTTGGAATCCCAACGCAACTCGCCTCCGAGGACGGGCTGATCAAAAACGTAGTTATAGTCGATCAAAGGATGAACACGGCTCTCAGAGTTTGGAGCGTCATCGAGAAGTAGGCCGCCGAAATGATAAAGCGTGGCGCCAAAATAGTTGCGATCTGATTTTCCTTTAAAGAAGACCTGGTTGACGCGATCGGTGACCAAACGCCCATCGAAGCCGTAGAAGCGCCGAAAGGTATCATCACTTTCAAGGGTCACGTCCCAGCCGAAGTTCCACCAACTCGACAAGGAAAACAAACCCTTAGTCTCAACGGTGCCGCGCCAGCCTTCGAGATTTTCGCGCTCGTCTTCAGTGAGCGAGTTTGGAAGACCGCCCGAGCGCTGATCAATGCCCGCCATGTTGATTTGGTACTCGCCGTTGGCCAGTCGGTGGCGCCATTGGCCCTGGTACATCGTCCCTTGTTGCGTCATGAAGCGTGGCGCAAAGGTGAAGTCGAAATTCGGGGACAGTGCGAAGTAGTAGGGAATGGTCGTGCTGTAGCCAAGGTCGCTCGATGTACCGAACGATGGTGCGAGAAATCCGGAACGACGTTTCGCGGAAGGGTCGGGGTGCTGGAAGTAGGGCAGATACACGATCGGCTGCCCAAATATCTCGAATTGGGCATCGTTGTAGGTGATTGTTGCCGCCTGTTGGTCATGAATGATGCGGCGTGAAGAAATACACCAGAGCGGTGGCATATTGCCGTCCGACTTACAGGGTGTGAATTTGGCGTCGGAAAACTCCGTGACGTTGCCATCGCGGCGCGTGGCCTGACGGGCGGCGATACGGGTATCGTCCTTTGCAACAACGCTCAATGACTGAACGAAGCCGTCGCGGAAATCATCCGTTAGAGTGTAGTTGTCGGCGCGGACAATGCTGCCATTTGGTTCGCGTAGGATGACATTGCCGAGAGCAGTGAGAGTGTTGGCCGATTGGTCGTAGACTACCTCATCGGCAGTTAGCACGTAATCGTTGTAATAGATTTCGACGTTGCCGCGAGCGATGACGCTATTGCCGGAATTGTCGTAGATCAGCTGATCGCCCTGAAGATAGAGCGGCTGCGAGCGGTCAATATTGGTCGAAGGAAGCAGGTCCCCGCTAGGCTTCTTGAAGGTCGCTTTTGAAGAATTGCTATTGGCGATGCTTGGATCTTGGGCGAACACAGGCGCCGCAACGGCCAACACGCAAAGCATGGCCGCGATGCCGGCTAGGGTGCTGGCACGCCCGCCTCGCCACCGGTCTGAAACCGGAGTCGGAGTATTCCCCCGTGCGAAGCTAGGCATTTCAGCGCGCCCCAAGCCGCAGCCGCTCTGCGGATCTCGCGCCAAATGCGTCACTCAACCATCCTCCTGGTGCAACAACACCGTAAGCGAGATCAGGATCACTAGTAGAATCGGGAGCCAAACCGCCGCCCAGGGCGGTACCAATCCAGCTACCCCGATCTGCCGAGAAACTTCTGAAAACAAGAAGAATCCAAGGCCCCCGATCATTCCAGTGATCACCATAGTCTGAATGCCGCCCGATCGGAATGACCGCAACGACACAGTTGCTGCCAAAAGGACCATGGCCACACAAAGAAGGGGCCGCGACAGGAGGAGTTCGTATTGAATATGTAGCCTGGAAGCAGAAAGATCCGCTTTTTCAGCAACTTCGATCAAACCCGGCAGGTCCCAAAAGGAGACGGATATAACCGTTCCCAGCGCGTCCTGGACCCTCTCGGGAGTCAAGTGTGTTGACAGCAGATAGGTATCATATTTGACGGGCTTTCTAGCCGGTGCAGCGACCCAAGCTTTTTCGAACTGCCAATAACCTTCTTTTAGCTCAGCCGACTGGGCATCAATATGCTCCATGAATTGCCCGCTCTTATCATAGACCAGTGCGTTGACAACGGTGAGCTTGAGGCCTTGTTTGGAGGCATGACGAGCGGTCAGGACTGACTGGCCGTCGACACCATTTTGACGGAGCCAGGATTCGCCGGATTTGGCGCGGAGTAGGTTGGCCTCGCGTCCGAATGATTTGGCAAAGAGTTGTTCGGATTCCTCGCGCGCGGCAGCTGCGAGCGGGTTGTAAAGTGTTGTGGTAAGCGTGCCTAAAATAAAGGCCAGCACTAGAGCTGGGCGTAAGAATTGCCAAACCGACATGCCGCCGGCGCGCATCACGGCGAGCTCGCTCTTTCGGCTCAAGAACAAAAGTGTTGAGATCGACCCAACTTGAACCGCGAAAGCGAGTAGGAACTCGGTGTAGGCGGGTAGACGTAACAACGTCATCCAAACCAGGAGCCAGGCGGGCACCACATTTTGCTCGTCATATTTTCCGGCCTGTCGCAGCAACTCAACGAAGTCGATCATAAAGATCAAGACGGAACAAAGGCCGAATGTGCCGAGGATCGACGTGAGAAACCTGCGGCCCAGGTACCAGTTGATTGTCGATCCTTGCATCACAGCCGTTCCGCCCCGCTCAAGTTGGGTGCGGGCATGCCCTTGCCCGATTTTGGCGGGGTTTTGCCGAAGGCACGTTTCAGTTTATCGATGATTGGCGAGAAGGTATCAGACAGGCGATCGCTCAGTAGCCTGGTTCTGCGCGGCTTTGCGTTTATAACGATCTGGAGCATTGCGGCGGCGCTGGCGACTGCGGGGATGGCGTACAAAAGCGGGATGAATACTGGATTCATCACGACCAGATTGTTGGCGGCAAGGCCGGTCATTCTACAGCCAACCGCAACAATGAAGCCGATCACCATACGTTCTGTGCGTGCTTGACGTGTTGATTGTGCCTGACCGGCAGCAGCAAGCGCGATAAGGATGAATGTTATGGGATAGAGCGGATTTGAGAAGCGCTCATGCAACTCGGCGCGGAACATGCCCGGTTTGTGCTTGTAGAGGCGGTCGTTAGGAGCCGGATTGATTAGCTCGGAGAAGTAGCGTTCGCGCGGCTTAAGGTCGAATGAGCGCCCGTCGGAGCGGTCCAGGCGATCGAGGTCTATTATGTACTTGTCGAACGCGATGATTTGTGAGGGCTCATCCTTTTTTGAGTGGCGCAGAATGTGTCCATTGGTCATGACGAGATAAGCGGTTGGCGCCTGCTTCAGGATCTTACCATGCTCGGCAAGGTAGGTTTGTTTGTCCTGACGTTTGCGGTTATCATTTACCACTAGCCCCAGAAGATCGCCGTTGAACGACCGTTCTCGAATGTGGAAGGTCAAACCTTTTTCGGGCGTCGAAAAGCGGCCTGGCTGCATGACCTGCGTCAGAAGGTCAGTGCGCATTTGAACTATGTATTCGCGCAATAGGCGAAGGCTCCAGGGCATCCCCACATGATTTACGAAGCCCACCGCCAACGTGACCAGTAGTGCCAGCGCAATCAATGGTCGTGCAACGTTCCACACGGTGCCGCCCGCCGCCGTCATAACGATGAGTTCGCTGTCGCCGTTGAGACGGTTCAGTATATGCAACGCTGAAATGAGCAGTGCGAATGGGGCGATGATCGCAAGCAAGTTGGGAAGGGCCAGCGTCGTCATCTTGATCAGCATCCATGCGTCTTGACCCTGGGATGTAACAACGTTGAGTTGTTTCAGGGCCAACGCGATCCAGACGATGCCACCAAGTGACGCCAAAATCAGTAGCAATGCCGTGGCCGTTTGCCGGAAGACATATCGGAATATGATTGTCATGAAGTCGCGGTGGCTCCCGTCACCGGTGCGCTCTGGCCTATGTGCCCGGAACTCGGCCGAACGATTGTTGCTGAGACTGTAAAAAGTCAGAACCCGTTAACGTGAGTATAGACATCGCTCCTCACACAGCAGAATGGCGGAATTTCGGCTTGCGTCGCCATCGTTAGAGAGGTTGGGCTAAGTGTGTGATTAGTGCTACAGAATTGCGGCCCATGTGACGAAGAGCTGTGGAAGAAATATCGCTTCGAGGTTGCTGACTGAGGGATGCCTGCTGGGTTGATCTTGGGAACGCGCCGGCACATCCTTAATTGTCGCTCATACAAACGATGTGATGGTCACGAACACCTGTCGGTGATTTGCAGCCTACGCTCGTTTTTGGGCACTGCATTGCTGCTGGTCCAACATAACGGTTGCCCCCATATGAACGGGCGGCTGATCGAAAATTCAAAATAGGGAGAACCTGATGCCTGCAACGCTGGCTGATCGCCTGGAGGTTATGTTTGCTTCGCTTAAAGAGAAGCGTGAAGAGGTTGTTGGCCTTCTCGTCGGCGAAGGGCCGCAGTTGCCACCGCTAGCGCGGCAGTTGGACAGTGATGGGGATGGGGTCTTGAACAAAGCGGCCAAAGAAGCCGGTTTCACAGGCAAGTCCAAAAGCGTCGTGGAGATCTTGGTTCCGACAGGTCTCAAGGAGAAGCGGGTGTTGTTGTTTGGCGGTGGTGCAGCAGGCAAGGCTGACGAAAACGATTGGATCATGCTGGGGGGCTCAAGCGTTGCCAAATTGCAGTCGGCCAACTGCAAGGCGGCCAGTCTGGTCGTTGAAGTTGACGGAGAAGCGGAATTGCCGGACCACGAGATCGCCGCGGCGATGGCGGTTGGGGCCTTACTTCGGAGTTACAAGTTCGATAAATACATCACGAAAAAGGACGCCGACGAGGATAGCGCCACGGCAAACAAGCTGGGCAAGCTTGTCGTGCACTGCGCTGAGCCAAAAAAGGCGGAGAAGGCTTTTGTTCGCCAGAACGCGATCGGCAGGGGTGTGATGCTTGCACGCGACCTCGTCAACGAACCTGCGAATGTGCTGGGGCCAGTTGAGTTCGCCGAACGCGCCAAGGCGCTAGAGGATGTTGGCGTGGATGTTGAAGTTCTCGACGTCAAAGAACTCAAGAAACGCAAGATGGGTGCACTACTTGCGGTTGCGCAAGGCAGCAGCCGACCAGCACGTGTTGTGGTGATGCGCTGGAATGGCTCCAAGAAAAGCGCGGCGCCGGTCGCATTCATAGGCAAAGGCGTCGTGTTCGACACCGGAGGTATTTCCATCAAGCCATCGGCGGGCATGGAGGATATGAAGGGCGACATGGGCGGCGCGGCGTGTGTTGTCGGTCTGATGCACGCGCTGGCTGCGCGCAAAGCAAAGGTCAATGCGGTCGGCGTAATTGGTTGTGTCGAGAACATGCCGTCGGGGGATGCCACGCGGCCAGGCGATATTGTCACGTCTATGTCGGGGCAGACCATTGAGGTCCTCAATACAGACGCGGAGGGGCGTCTGGTATTGGCGGATATCATGTACTACGCGCAGGACCGTTTTAAACCGCAGATGATGGTGGACCTGGCGACGCTAACGGGCGCCATCATGGTTGCCTTGGGGAAGAACTACGCGGGCCTCTTCTGCAACAACGACGAGCTGGCGGAGGGACTCTTAGCGGCCTCGAAGGCAACGGGCGAGAAGGCTTGGCGCATGCCACTCGACAAGGCCTTCCACAAGTTGATCGACTCTAAGAATGCGGATGTGAAGAACCTTGGAGGGCGCTGGGGCGGGGCGTGTACCGCGGCTGCTTTCCTGGAACGCTTCGTCACGGACAAAGATACGCCCTGGGCGCATATCGATCTGGCCGGTACAGCAATGGACGCACCGAAGAACGAAATCAGTCAGAGCTGGGCCTCGGGGTGGGGTGTACGTTTGCTGGACCGGTTGGTGGCTGACAGGTACGAGAGTTGATCATATTGGGGCGGACCCAACGGCCGCCCCGGTCTACCTGGTAACTTTCTATTAGATCATTCCGGCACGCAATATATTTTCCATAATATGTGTTATGCGAATGCTTTGCAGGGAGTCATCACGACCTCATGGACGCAAGCGTTCCGCCCATCGCACAGTTTCGGCGATAACGAGAGCGTAGAGGGCTACGATGAACCCGGTCAGAACATTGACTGATACGATGAGGCCCAGTACCTGGGCCCATTCGATTGGCATCAGCGTCGACAACAGCGTGGCGATGACGCTGTCGATGTATTGCTTCAGATTGAACAGGAGGTCACTGACCTGTTCGATGGTAGGCTTGCTAGGCATATCAAAAACCATCTGGCGCCCGACATCGACAAGCGTTGCTACCTTGACGTATCCCAATGCGGCGGCCATTGCGACGGCGCAGGAAAAGACCAAACCCAACGGCAAAGCCAGGCGGAAGAAGCCCCAGCGGGCAGGTTTAGCACCGAACGAAATGGATAGACGCCTAAGCAGACTGGCGCCGGCATAGACGGCGACAGCAAAGCAAACAGCGACTGCCAAACGACGTCCATCGTCGTTGCCGGCAAATGTCAGCAGGGCGACCAGACCGGCGATCAGGCCTTTGAGCAGAGAGTCACCTGATGCCAGTGCACGCAGTCCAATGAGGTAGCGGGGCTGTTCTCGATCGAAGTAGAAGGGATACTCGTGTTTGAGGCGCGCATAATCGAGGTGCAAGCCGAGCAGGAAGGCGAGCAATGCCGTGCCGGCGGCAAAGGCATAAGGGTACTGCCAGCCGAACCACGCGATGCCTATGATGGCCACCAGCTCGGCGGCCATAATGAGAGCGTTGACGACAACGCGCAGGACGATCATACCGGCTCCCGTACAGTCAGCGTCAGGCGGCCATCGGCGTCCCACGCTACTCCCTCAGTTGGTTCCCTCTACGCTAGCGGAAATGCCGTCCCGTGACCAAGCCCGGCCAGAGCAGAAAAACAATTGCCGACCTTGTTCGTGTCATGGCGGCTTTACGGACGCCAGGTACCGGTTGCCCCTGGGACCTCGAACAGTCGTTCAAAACGATTATTCCCTATACCTTGGAAGAGGCCTACGAAGTTGCAGATGCGATCGAAAGGGGCGATCTGGTCGACCTAAAGGAGGAACTCGGCGACCTGCTGCTGCAGGTGGTGTATCACGCGCGAATGGCGGAGGAGGCAGGCGAGTTCGATTTCGACGACGTAGCCGACGGTATTACGCGGAAGATGATCCGGCGGCACCCTCATGTGTTTGGAACCTCAGAAGAACGCGCGCTGGGTCCGCAAAAGGGCTCTTGGGAGCGCATCAAAACAGCTGAGAAGGCGGAAAAGGCCGCAGAAAAGGGTTCTTTGCAGGACGCTTTACCTGAACTAAGTAGCGGAGTACTCAGTGATATACCCATTGGGCTTCCAGCGTTGTCACGTGCGGTAAAGCTGCAGGAAAAAGCGGCGAAGGTGGGCTTCGATTGGCCGTCGCTCGGTCCGGTTTTCGATAAGATGCGCGAAGAACTCTCAGAACTTGAAGACGTTGCGGTGGGAGCTGATCCACGTGGGCCACAAAAAAACGCCTTATTGAGTCCGGTCCAGCCTCAAGGCGCGGAAAGGATCTCGGAGGAGTTCGGCGATCTGCTTTTCGTCATGGCAAATGTTGCACGTCACTTGAAACTCGATCCAGAGGCTGCGCTACGGGGAGCAAATGAGAAATTCAGACGGCGCTTCGCCCACATCGAGTTGCGTCTAGCAGACGATGGCCGTTCGCCATCTGATAGCGACTTGTCGGAGATGGATGCCTTGTGGGACGAAGCAAAAGAGCGCGAGCGGAAGCTCTGACGCTCTCGCAACGAAGGCTACTCGACGCGTAGTTGACGGGTTTGCAGCTGGGCCAAGAGACGGCCGCGTTTTTCAGCAGCGATGCGGACATTAATACGTGTTTCGCCGGCTTCGTCGACGGAGCGCTCAAGAACTTCCGCGTTCTCGTGCAACCAAGCCAGTAGCTGCCCTTCATGCGCGGGCAACAGGAGCGTCAAATAGGTGTCGTCGACGCCGAGGCGCTCGTCGATGGTCTTCAGCAGATTATCGATCCCCTCGCCCGTCAGTGCCGATACGCAGACAGGGGTTTGTTCATCGATGTGAGCAGCCGATAGCGCTTGCTCACGTGTCTCCGGGGTGAGCCGGTCGATCTTGTTCCAAACTTCCAGGATGCCACGGTCGTCTGGCGCCAGTTCAATGTCGAGCCCTTCCAGCACCTGTTCGACATCGCGGTGCTGGGCAACGGTTTCGGAGTGGGAGATGTCACGGACA
>DAOUZE010000157.1 GCA_030665765.1 Filomicrobium sp. | reverse complement strand
TTCGATCCTTAGGAGTTCGCTTACTGCTTTCCAGGCCGGTGCCGTGCTGGTGGGCGTCGTTGTCGGTATCGGCATCTTCAAAACGCCGGCAGTCGTTGCGTCGAATGTCGCCAGCGAAGCAGAGTATCTCGGCCTGTGGTTGCTCGGCGGGTTAATAACCCTCATCGGCGCGCTCTGCTACGCTGAGCTCGGGTCCACTTATCCGCACGTCGGGGGGGAATACCATTTTCTGAAAAAGGCCTATGGGCGGCAGCTTGCTTTCTTATTCGCCTGGGGACGCATGACCGTCATGCAATCTGGCTCCATCGCCGCTGTGGCATTCGTCTATGGAGATTACGCTTCATTTCTTGTTCCTGCTGGTCCGTTCGGTTCAGGAATTCATGCCGCGCTTGCGGTCATTGCCTTTTCCGCGTTGCAGCTTATTGGCACGAAGGTGGGCAGCCGCGCACAGCTTGTCCTAACCTTGGCGACAGTGGCCGTCGTTTTGATTGTCACCGTTATCGGTTTGACTATCAGCTCCCCATCCGCGCCGGGGCCGCCCACGGAAAGGTCGGGAGCCACTGGCTTGGCGATGGTGTTCATATTGCTTACCTACGGAGGTTGGAGTGAAGCGGCCTATCTGTCGGGTGAGGTTCGCGATGCAAAACGGGACATCCCTCGGGCTTTGCTTTTTGGCACCGTTGCGGTGACGGCTCTCTACCTGGTCGCAAATTTAGCGTACCTGATGGCGTTTGGCCTCGAGGGGCTCCGGCAGTCGAAAACCATTGCTGCGGATCTTGTCGCCTCCGCGGTTAGCGCGAAAGGCGCAGAAGTGGTAGCAGCGATTGTTTGTATCACCTCGCTGAGCACTCTCAATGCCACAGTTCTCACAGGCGCGCGCTCGATCTATGCACTCGGGCGAAGCTTCGCGCCATTCGCCGTTCTGGGCCGGTCCACGCTTGGCGGTGTCGCGCCCGGCAATGCCATACTCCTCCAGGCAGGTGTTGCAATCGGGCTCATCTTATTCGGCGCACACTCGCGCGACGGCTTCGAAGCCATGGTCGAGTACACGGCGCCAGTGTTCTGGGCCTTCATGCTGCTTGTTGGGCTCTCGCTGTTCGTGCTCCGCTGGCGGGATCCGAAGCGTGCGCGTCCATTCCGGGTTCCGCTGTATCCAGTCACGCCGGCTATCTTCTGTGGCACCTCGGCCTATCTCCTTTACTCAAGCCTCGTCTATACCGGCGCTGGGGCGCTCGTAGGGGTCGGAATACTCTTAGCTGGTATCCCGATATTCCGCTTTGGCCGGCGCCAGACGGCCAGGAAAAGCCCAGGCCGCTTCAAAGGATACACACGATGAACCGGAAAGCCTCTCTTACGCAATCAGCTCAATCTGTCCCATGAGTGCTGACGGGGAACACTTAGATTACCTGTCGCTGACGAGACGAGCGAAAAGTGCCGCTATCCCAAGGGCTGGAACCAGGAGAAGAAGGAGAAGCCCAACCGTGATTGTGGCGCCCACAAACAAAAATAAGACCATCGCGAACAGAAACCAAAACCCAAGGAGCAGAACAGCGCTCAGGAACCAAGCCCGCCAGCCTGTGATCACTGTGGTCTTACCATTCCTCGTGATGACGTATCTCTGCAAAATGTAACTCCCGACAGCGAAGATAAAGGGCTCCTCAGCCCATGCGCCTAGACCGCCTAGAAGCCCTTATCACAATATGCATCTGCGCTGGAGACCAGCTTCAACGCTAATTCCTCCTCATGAGCCCAAGGATCATAATTGGAAAATTCCAGCCTAAAACGGTCCAGTTTTTGGGGAGCAGGTCAACTCTGGGCCACCCGTCATGGCAACGCCTCTATCGTGCGTGCCTCCTTACTTCTTGTAGGCGTCTCCCAAAGGCGCAAACATGACCACGGTAAAGGCTCCGCGATGGAGCACTCGGACCACGGTGGACACAGTCTACTGCTGCTGGAAATGGGGAAATGGCGAAGTATTTCGACCCGCATCTCGTCAACGGGCCTTTCGGCGACCCGGCTTTGTACGTAGACCTTATCTTCGAGCACCGTTCGTTGCTGTTCGACCTCGGCGACGTATCAACGCTTGTGCCTCGCAAGCTTCTGCGCATCGCGCAGGTATTCGTGAGCCATCGTCACATGGACCATTTTATCGGGTTTGACCCACTCTTGCGGTGTCTGCTTGGCCGTGAGAAGGAGCTCGGCGTCTGGGGGCCGGAAGGAACGATCGAGGGTGTCGAGAGCAAACTCGGAGCTTACACCTGGAACCTCATCACACGGTATGAGAGTAATCTCATGCTAAGGGTTTCGGAACTCGGTCGGGATGGCCGCATCAAGTCGGCGGATTTTTCAAGCGCCAACGGTTTCCGGCGCAAGGACCTTCGCGACTCCGAATGTGAGAATCGTATCCTTATCGCCGACCCGAGCTACAAAGTCCGCGCGGCGATCCTCGAGCACGGTATCCCGGTGTTGGCTTTTGCCGTCGAAGAAAGAACACGCATCAATATCTGGCGCAGCCGGGTTGAAGAGATGGGGCTCGCCGTCGGTCCGTGGCTTAGCACTTTCAAGGACGCGATCCTCAACGGCGAGGACGACCAACTCCCGATCGCGATCACCTGGGCCGATAAGAGGGCAGATCGGCCAGCGCATCTGCCACTTGGGCAGCTCAGGTCCGAGATCATGAAGGAGACGAAGGGACGCAAGATCGGCTACATCGTCGACACAGCCTTCACTTTAGGGAATGCTCGGGCCATCGTTGCACTTGTTGATCATGCCGACATCCTTTTCATCGAGGCGCCTTTCCTGCATGAAGACATCGCGCATGCGACGGCACGAAATCATCTTACTGCAAAGCAAGCGGGGACGCTGGCACGATGGGCCAATGTGAAACAACTTCGAACATTTCACTACTCGCCACGATACTGGGGCTGTGCGTGCAACCTCGCGGATGAAGCGCAAGCTGCATTTCTTGGTCGCTGATTATGCTCATCGGTTTTCTCATCAATCCCATCGCAGGGATGGGCGGGAGGGTCGGACTAAAAGGGACCGACGGCGTAGTCGAAGAGGCCATTCTACGAGGGGCACAGCCTGTTTCAGAAGGGAAGGCCAGGCAGGCATTGCGGCAACTGCGCCACGCGCTCGAAGCCGGGGCGCGATCCTCGGATATCAGGTGGTTGACCTGCTCAGGAGCGATGGGCGAAGGGGCCTTGCGAGCAACCGGCTTCGAAGATATTGCGGTTGTGCATGAGGCCGTCGAAACGCCGACCGCAGAGGATACGCGGAGGGCAACGGCGGCTTTCGTGAATGCTGGCGTCGACCTCATAGTGTTCTGTGGAGGTGACGGCACCGCCCGGGACATCGCACAGATTGCAGGCGACCAGGTTCCCATTGTCGGCATTCCGTCGGGTGTAAAGATGTACTCGGGGGTCTATGGCGTTTCCGCTGAACGCACGGGCGAGATAATAGCCCAATTCGTTGCGGGCGGACTCGACTGCCCCATCGTCGACATCCTTGATCTCGACGAGGAGAGATACCGCAAGGGCGAATGGGCCGTTCGGCTGGTGGACTCGGCCCGGACGCCCTATCAACCAACCTGTACCCAGTCTTCGAAAGCACTCATCACAGAGCATGCCGACGAAGCTTTCAAGGCCGACATCGCCGAATATCTGGATGAGGAAATTCGTTCCCATCGAACGACACTCTTCGTTCTCGGACCTGGTAGCACTGTCAAGGCAATTGCCGAGCGCCTTGGGATCGTGAAAACACTGTTGGGCATTGACGCTCTGTTGGAGGGGGCGGCCGCCGGAGCGGACCTCAACGAGAATGCCTTGTTGAAGCTGCTCGATATCTATCCTGTCGCTCAGCTGATCCTGAGCCCAATTGGCGCTCAAGGTTTCGTCCTCGGCCGTGGCAATCTGCAGCTCAGCCCCGCCGTGGTACGCCAAATCGGCATTGATCATCTGACCGTCGTCGCGACCCCGGCAAAGCTGAAACGAACGCCGGTTCTGCGGTTCGACACCGGAGATTTGGAGCTCGATGCGCGGCTTGCGGATCGAAGATTTCTGCCCGTCATCACGGGTTATCGGCGGCGGCGACTGGTCCCGATCTCGACGTAATTTGACCTACAGCAAGGCAACGGTGATCATCATTCAGTTTAGCTCTCCATGATGCACCGCGTTTGTTGGAGGCGAAGTGATGTCGTTTACAACTCACACGAAAGACGAGCGCCGGGCGATGCTCGATGCCATCGGTGTCGCGTCGGCAGAGGCATTGTTCGATGACATACCTCTGCACGCCCGCTTTCCCGATCTCGAACTGCCTCCAGCGATTTCCGACATCGAGCTTGAGCGTACGTTTCGTCGTCTGTCGCAGCGCAATGTGACGCTTGACGACGGCCCATCCTTCCTCGGTGCAGGTTGCTACCGCCATTTCATTCCAGCCACCGTCGACTACGTGTTGCAGCGTGGTGAGTTTTACACGTCGTACACACCCTACCAGCCCGAGCTGAGCCAGGGCATGCTGCAGGCCATGTTCGAGTATCAGAGCATGATCTGCCGGCTCACCGGCATGGAGGTGAGTAACGCGAGCCATTACGACGGGGCAACATCGCTTGCCGAAGCCGCCTTGCTCGCGCTCGATGAGGCCGGGAAAAACCGATCCAGGATCCTCATATCGCCGGCGGTCCACCCGCACTATCGCGATGTGGTGGCGACTTACCTCAGTGGAACTCAGGCGTCTTTGATCGGCCCGGAAGACACAACGCTATCGGCTGCCGATCTCGTCGGCAAAGTCTGCGAGGAGACCGCGGCACTGGTCATCCAGACTCCGAACTTTTTTGGATACCTTGAAGATCTAAACGGCATTGCGGAGAAAGTCCACGCGCGCGGTGCCTTACTGATCGTCCTGGTGGATCCCATTATGCTCGGGTTGTTCCAGCCACCCGGTTCCTATGGCGCCGATATTGTCGTGGCGGATGGCCAGTCGCTTGGAATTGCTCCCTCGTTTGGAGGCCCATCTGTCGGTATTTTCGCCACCCGGCGCGCTTATATCCGGCGCCTGGTCGGCCGGCTCGTCGGCAAGACCACCGATGTCGAAGGACAACGTGGCTATGTGCTTACGCTGGCCACGCGCGAACAGCATATTCGACGGGCCAAGGCGACGAGCAACATCTGCACGAACTCCGCGCTTGGCGCTTTGGCGGCAGCGACTTATCTTGCGACGCTCGGGCGACAAGGGCTCAGGCAGGTGGCAGAGCTCTGCTACCACAAGAGCCACTACGCAGCGGTGCGGATTGCGGCCCTCCCTCGATGCAGCGTCAACCCCGTCACACCCGATCGACCGTTTTTCAAAGAGTTTTCCGTCGAGCTACCGCTGCCCGCCGCGGAAGTGAACCAGGCACTGCAGAAAGAATTCGGGATCATAGGCGGCTACGATCTTGGCCGTTCCTACCCGGCCATGACAAACCGTCTCCTCATCGCGGCAACTGAAATGAACCCGCGCGAAGAGATCGACCGTCTCGTAGAGGCGCTCGAGCAGATCACCGCGTCTAGAGCTGTCCGATAGGCAAGGAGCCAGTGATGTCCGAGCCCACACTTTACGAGTTGAGCGCAACAGGCCGCAAAGCTGTCTCGCTGCCCGAGTGCGATGTTAAGTTGGCGACCATTCCCGAGCATCTCATAAGGGCGGACAACGGCCTGCCCGAGCTGACCGAACAACAGATTGTCCGGCATTACCTTCGCCTGTCACAACGCAACTTCGGCGTCGACTGCGGCTTCTACCCGCTCGGCTCATGCACCATGAAACACAATCCGAAGACAAGCGAACAGACCGCGCGCCTTCCGGGCTTTGCCCAGATCCATCCATTTCAGGACGAGGCAATCGTGCAGGGCGCTCTGCAACTGATGTTCGAGCTTCAGGAACAGCTGAAAGAGATTGGCGGATTTGAAGCGGTTTCCCTCCAACCGACCGCGGGCGCGCAAGGCGAGCTGACCGCACTCCTGATGATCCGCGCCTATCATGCCGCGCGGGGCGAAGGACATCGAAACGAGATCCTCATTCCTGATTCCGCCCATGGCACGAATCCCGCTTCTGCAACCATGGCTGGCTACATTGCCGTCGAAGTCCCTTCGGACGGGCGCGGCAACGTGGATCTCGACGCGGTGCGCGCCGCCTGCAGTGGACGGTTGGCCGGGATCATGCTCACCAATCCCAACACGCTGGGACTGTTCGAGGAACGTGTTGAGGAACTCGTAGGGCTGGTCCGCGAGTCGGGTGGGGTCGTCTACGGGGACGGCGCAAATATGAACGCACTAACGGCGATAGCGCGACCGGGGGATCTCGGTATCGATCTCATGCACTTCAACCTCCACAAGACGTTCGCCACGCCCCACGGAGGTGGAGGGCCAGGTTCGGGTCCGTTGGGAGCCAGCAGTCAACTCGCGCCTTACCTGCCAAGCCCAATCGTCGAAAGGCTGCCTGAGGATAAGAAAGGATCGGTGGAGTATACGCTCACGTGTCCATCTCATTCGATCGGGCGCATGAGTTCTTTTCACGGTAGCTTCGGCATGTTCGTGCGCGCGTATTCCTATCTGCGCCGATTGGGTGCTCCCGGTTTAAGAGCCGCTGCGATAGACGCCGTGCTCAACTCCAACTACCTGCGTGTGCGTTTACGCGACGATTACCCTGTGCCCTTCGATCGCACTTGCATGCACGAGTTCGTTTGCGAAGGGCAGCCAAAGGGCTCGGAGGTCCGTGCCATCGACGTCAGCAAACGGCTCATGGACTTCGGATTTCATCCGCCAACAAATTATTTTCCGCTCACCGTGCGTGAGGCACTGATGATCGAACCGACTGAAAACGAGTGCAAAGCCACACTCGATGCCTTCGTGGAGGCCATGCGCGCAATCGCGAAGGAGGCCCGTGAAGAGCCGGGAAGGTTACGTGAGGCTCCCAGCGCAACACCAGTTCGACGTCTCGACGAGGTGAGGGCGGCGCGTGAGCTCACGGTGTGTGAACCCACGTTGAGGACCTGACGAAGTCGTCCTTGCTTTCGTTTCGCTCCCGGCGAAGGCGACTACGTGTCAGGCGCTACTTTTCTCGTAATTCCCCATGAGGTGGGCTTCTGCGAGGACGTGTCCGCGCATGGCATTTTCGAGGTCCGCCTTCGTGACCATGCCGAAGTCCGGGAGAGCCGTATCGAGTGCATAAAGTTTGTGAAAGTAGCAGTGTCGACGTTTCGGTGGGCACGGGCCGCCATAGCCCAACCGCTTCCAATCGTTGAGCGCCCGCGCTGTCCCAGCCTGGAGAGCCCCAATCGGGTGGTCCGGGTTAAGTGCTAGTGGATGATCGGCCTCTGGTCCATCTGCACGATTCTTTCCGGTGCTGGCGGCCGATAGCCCAAAGCGCTGTGCGGCCTGACAGTATTGTAGTGGAGTCGCTATTGCTCGATCAGGATTTGGGCCTCTCGGAGCGTGCAAAATATCTCACCATTGAGAAGTTCGTCGCGGAACCGGGCATTGAAGCTCTCGCAGTATCCATTCTCCCAAGGCGATACGGGCTCGATGAAGGCGGTTTTGGCACCGACAGCTCCGATCCTGTCCCTGACTTTTTGGGCGATGAACTCGGGCCCATTGTCGGATCTGATGCATTCGGGTGGTTCCCGCGAGATAAACAGATCCGTCAGAGCGACCACAATGTCGGTGGAGTTGAGTTTGCAATCGATACGGAGCATCAGCGCCTCCCTGGTAAAGTCGTCGATGATCTTGAGCGTGCGGTAGGCCCGTCCGTCAGGTGTCCGGTCCTGCACAAAGTCACAGGACAAGACATGGTTCGGACGCGCCGGCCGCAGCCGGACACATGAACCGTCATTCAGCCAGAGACGGCCCTTCT
>DAOUZE010000538.1 GCA_030665765.1 Filomicrobium sp. | reverse complement strand
GAGTGGACGGCGATCGGAGGCTACAACTTGCACCGGAATGTCATCTTTCGCGGAGACGCCAGCGTTGCAAATCAGACAGTTCCGTTTTCGCAGTTCGACAGTCAAAACCCGGAGGATCTCTGGTTAGCTCTTGCAGAGCTAGAAGAAAAAACCGGCGCAGAAGTGCTCGCCATCCCGCACAATGGGAATTTGAGCAACGGTCGCATGTTCAAAGTCGAGACATTCGATGGCAGGCCGCTTACCAAGGAAATCGCGTCGCTGCGTGCCCGGTACGAACCACTCGTCGAGGCGACGCAGATCAAGGGTGATAGCGAGACCCACCCATTGCTCTCACCCAACGACGAGTTTGCCGATTATGAGACTTGGGACCGGTCGAATCTCGATGGAACCGAACTCAAAAAGCCCGAGATGCTGCAATGGGAGTATGCGCGGTCCGCGTTGAAGACTGGCCTTATGCTTGAACAGAAGCTTGGCGTTAATCCCTTCAAGTTTGGCATGGTCGGCAGCACCGACTCGCACACCTCGCTTACGGCCGTCGAGGAGGAGAACTTTTTTGGCAAGCATTCCGGCGTAGAGCCCGAGCCAGACCGCTGGAAGCATATAGTCATCGCTGCGCCCGATCCGAAGTTGAACGTGATGGGCTGGCAGCAAGCCGCTTCCGGCTACGCTGCGGTGTGGGCCACCGAAAATACGCGTGAGGCCATTTTCGACGCGATGAAGCGCAAGGAAACCTATGCCACCACTGGACCGCGGATGACCGTGCGTTTCTTCGGTGGATGGGATTTTGATGAGGAAGATAAGAAGTCTCGTCTTCCTGCCGGTGTCGGCTACGCAAAGGGCGTTCCCATGGGCGGCGATCTATCAGGAGACGCGCAGGGCAAAACTCCAAGCTTCCTTGTCGCAGCCATGAAGGATCCTTACAGCGGCAATCTCGATCGTATTCAGATCATCAAGGGGTGGCTGGACTCGAATGGCGAGCTACAAGAAAAGGTGTACGACGTCGTTTGGAGCGATGACCGCAAACCGGGCTCCGACGGTAAGCTCCCGCCGGTCGGCAATACGGTTGACGTCACGAATGCTACCTGGAGCAACAGCATCGGGTCGCCTGAGCTGATCGGTGTGTGGCGTGATCCCGACTTCGATCCCAGTGAGCGTGCGTTCTATTACGCACGCGTGATCGAAATACCCACACCGCGGTGGACGGCCTATGAGGCAATGCGTTTCGGCGTCGACATGGCCGACGAGGTTCCGATGACCACCACCGAACGCGCCTACACCTCGCCTATCTGGTACACGCCAAAGGGGTGAGCACCGACAGATCATGCTGAGAGCCTTCCTGAAGGAGCCGCTTGTCCACTTCGTGGCGCTCGGCCTCATTATCTTTGCCGTTTACCATGTGCTCAACAGGTCCAATCAGCCCAAGCCCGACCAGATCGTCGTTACGCAGGCGCGGATCGAACAGCTTTCAGGGCTCTTCGCCAAGACGTGGCAGCGGCCGCCCACAGCTGCCGAGCTCAAGG
>DAOUZE010000174.1 GCA_030665765.1 Filomicrobium sp. | reverse complement strand
TGCGGCCGGCCAAGCGGATCGCGCGGCGTTTCACCGTTCTGGCCATAACGCTGAGGCATGTTCTGCAGCATTTGCTGGGCCATTTGCTGCGCACCCTTCCGCAGTTGATCGAGGGCTCGCGACTGTTCCTGCGTGGCTCCGTCGAGGTCACCTTCTTCCAACGCGCGTTCGGCGTTGCGCATGGCCTGTTGGGCTTCGGAAATTTCATCCGACTGCCCTATTCCAGCGCCCTGCATGTCGCGCTGCAACTGGCCGAGACGGTTTCTAAGGCCGCGCTGCCGTTCGCCGAGTTGGCCACGTCCGGTACGCCCATTCTGTCCTTGGCCCTGCTGTTGCCCTTGACCTTGTTCACCGGATTGCGGACCACGGCGGCGTTGCCCCTGACCTTGGCCGCGCTGACCTTCTTGCCCCTGCTGTCCTTGTTGGCGCTGCTGGGAGAACGTTTCGTCCATCAGGCTTTGCTGTTGACCGACAATATCGCCCAACTCGCTCATCATTTGCATCATCTGCTGGCTTTGCTGGGACTGCGCATTCTGCGACTCGGCTGATTGCATACGGTCCAGCAAATCACGCAGTTCGCTCAACATCTGCTGGGCGGAATCGCGGGCTCCACTTTTCGCCATTTCCTCGATCTGCTTCATCATGCGCTCAAGGTCTTGCTGGCTCAGCATCTGCTGTTCGCTGTTCTGCCCGTTGGGTATCGTCGGATTCTTTTGCGCTTCCCGCGCCATCTGCTGCAGATACTCGTTGAGCGCCGTGCGCAGCTCCTTCATGGCCTCTTGGATCTCTTGATCGGAGGCGCCCTCTTGCAGAAGCTTTGATAGCTTTTCTTGGGCATCGCGAAGCCGGCGCTCCGCGTCGCTGAGATCACCGTCCTCGATGCGCAGCGCCACATTCCAAAGCTGTTCGATGACGCTATCGAGTCCGGGACGCGTCTTGTCCCGTTGCAAGCGGTACAGTGCGGTCCGCAACCCGAGATAGATCTGAACATCATCGATAAAGCCGTCCGGCGCCAGCGTCAGCGCATCGAGGGCAAGCACAACCTTGTCGCGATGTCGCGAGTCCACGACGAGCTTACGCCGCTGCTCGACGATAGCCCGCGCCAACGGTTTGCGGAAAACCCGTTGCGGTAGCTTCATTTCAAGCAGTTCGGACTCCCCAACCTGACCAGCTGCGTCCGTTGCCTCCAAGCTCATCACGACGTCCAGCCCCGCCCATGGATGAGAGCCCAGTTCAAGGTGCGTGACCGACTCACCGGAACGCGCGTTTGCCTTCGGTAGACGCAGGGTGAGTTCCGGTGGGCGGGACAACGGCAGACGCGGCCCTTCCAGCTTATCCTTGCGAGCCCAGGCCGTATTTGGATCTTCTTTCTCGTCCTCGGCCTGGACCACTTTAACCCGAGCAGTGACCACACCGTAATCGTCGGCCACCATGTACTCGAGCTTCATCGAACCGCGTCCGCTCGGCTTGGGAGTTTTGGTCAGTTCAATGGAAGGAATCTGATCGGGCGTAGCCGAGAAGGTCCAGGAATTGACCTTGGTCTCGCCGTGCATCAAGCGCACTTCGGCGGAGGCGTCGAGCGTGGCGCGCAACTCGGCCACATCCTTGACCACGCCGCCTGGCGTTTTGGCGGCATCCGCGGCGATGGATTTTGCTGACTCGCCTGCATCCAGGATGTCCAGACGCATGTCGCCAACCGCTTCGCCACTGGCACGCACGATTAGCTGGCTGCCCGCCGGGATTTCGATTAATCCGTTGGTGTTCTGGGCTAGGTCGGCCTTCGGCGCATTTCCGGCCCGCCCCCCATCCGCCAGCATAACAGGCGCCTTGCTGGTATAGGCAGGCGGTGTCACCCAAGCGTCGATGCGCAACCGCGAGATGGCGTAAGCTGGATCGGCAATGTTGAAAGCCTGCGCAAGTCGATCAGACCAGCGCTCGCCAGCCAAGGCCGTCAGCGCGACCACACCGATTAGCAGCGCCGCGCGCAATGCCCATGGGTCATGCCGCGGCGTGTCCGGCTGCGGACCAACCACGTGCAGTTTGCCTAATACGGCCGCTAGACGATGCCGGTGGGCCTTCCAGATCGCCATGGTGGAAGGATCGTCGTTGCCGGCTGAAAGCGTATCATCATAGGAAGACGCTGGCCGGTGCGGCAGACCCGACAGCCGTTCAAGACGCCGGATTGCTTTTTCCCGCGTCGGCCAAGGCGTCCGCGCGGCCCACAGCAGCGACGCTACAAAGGCGAACCCAAACACGCCAAGCAGGAACTTGTGGGTCGTTGGATCCAGCACGGACCACGCGCCGATCATGGAAAAGCCTACGAAAGCGCCGACAACTGCCAGCACTAGCCACAATCTCGGCCAGATGCGCTCAAGGAACATCATCCAGACGCTTCGCTCGATCTTTCGTTCAAGCGCTTGATCGTTGTGCGCACGCGACGAACCCGCGGCGCGCTCCAGGTCGGGGGAACGGCTCTCATCTCTCATGCCCGTCAGATTAGCACGGACACGACGGCCCTAACCTCAATTTTCTGAAGGCTTTTGTACACGATTTGTTTTTGTGTGTAATGCATTTGGTCGGCACGGCCCTCACGCCGGCCAGTTCGGCAGCCGGTCAAGGCCAATCAGTTCGTCATAGGACTGCCGTGGCCGCACAACAGCGAAATCTTCGCCCTTAACCAGAACCTCCGGCACGAGCGGGCGGCTATTGTAGGTCGAGGACATAACGGCGCCATAGGCCCCAGCCGCCATTACAGCCACCAGGTCACCCTCCGAAAACGGCGGCAGCGACCGTTCCAAAGCAATGTAGTCGCCGGTCTCGCAGACCGGTCCAACAATATCCTGGACAACCGGAGGCATGGACTTGAGGTCTTCGCGGACCGGCCAAATGTCATGATGCGCTTCGTAGAGCGTCGGGCGCAGCAGATCGTTCATCGCCGCATCAACGATCAAGAAGGTCCTGTCGGCTCCCTCTTTGACATGGATAACCCGGGTTAGAAGCACACCGCTGTTCGCGGCGATTATCCGGCCAGGTTCCAAAACCAGCTCCAAGCCGAGATCACCGAGGCACTCCACGATAATTGCTGCGTAGTCGCGCGGGTGCGGAGGCAGCGGATCCTTCGCGTCATAAGGGATGCCGAGACCACCTCCCAGATCCAGATGCCGAAGCTGATACCCGGCCGCGAGCAGTTCCTTGGCCAGCTGCCGCATCAAGGTAAAGGCTGCCCGCATCGGCGCCAGATCGGTTATTTGGCTGCCGATGTGCATGTGGATTCCGACGATATCAAGAGCGGGCAACTCAGCCGCCAGATCGTACAGCGCCCTAGCTTCCGCGAAGGGCACGCCGAATTTGTTCTCCGACTTGCCCGTCGAGATCTTGGCGTGCGTCTTGGCATCGACGTCCGGATTGACTCGTATCGCGATCGGGGCCTTTCTCCCGAGTTCCCCGGCGACTTCGTTCAGCGCTCGCAGTTCCGGCTCGCTCTCGACATTGAAACCGAGTATGCCCTGTTTCAGCGCGTAAGCCATTTCGGAGCGGGTCTTGCCAACACCAGCGAAGATGATCTTCTCCGGAGCAACGCGCGCCGCCATGGCGCGCCGTAGTTCGCCCTCCGAGACCACATCCATACCCGCTCCCAGTTGCGCTAGCGTCGCCAGCACGCCTTGGTTGGAGTTGGCCTTGACGGCGAAGCAAATGAGCGCGTTTTGTCCCTCAAATGCCTCCGCCAATAACCTGTAATGGCGCTGCAGTGTCGCGGTGGAATAGCAGTAGAGCGGCGTGCCGACACTTTTCGCGACGTTGGAAAGGTCGACATCCTCGGCATGGAGTACGCCGGCCTTGTATGCAAAATGATGCATGAGCGATGGTATCTGCGGCAACGGTAGAGAACCGGGCGCACCCTGATTGCTGTTTGCCAGGGACAATGCCGCAGGTTAGCGCAGGAGGCCATCGAGAATTGAGGGGCGGTGCGCCTTTTTTGGACCTTCGGAGCCTTCGGCGGTGCCTTGCGCGTCTGGTGATGCCACCGCACCCTCGGCCTTGGCCGCAGCGGGCGCATCAAGCGAGCCCTTGATTCCGCAGCCCGCCAGCATAAACGCCAGCAAGAACACGACAGCTGTACTCTTTCCGAAGCTCGGCATGTGGCCTTCGCCCATCTCATATTTCTGGCCCAGCGGGACCCGCGTCCGCGCCACCTGGCCACAACTGGACCGCTGATCAAAGTAATTAACGACCCAGCCAGACTTAGACGTTCTTTAGCGCGATTTCCAACTCGCCCACCCACTTGGCAGCCATTTTATGTACGTTGTGTGGCGCGGTTCCCCCATAGCTCATGCGGCTGGAGACAGAATTCTCAACACTGAGCACTGAGAAAATGCCTTCTGTGATGCGGGCTTCGACGGCCTGCATGGCCTGCAGCGGCAATTCGTTGAGATCTGTGCCGTGCTTTTCCGCCAGCGCGACAATCGAGCCTGTGACGTGATGCGCCTCCCTAAACGGCATCTTCAGCTCCCGCACTAGCCAATCGGCGAGATCGGTCGCCGTTGAATAGCCGTAACCCGCCGCCCGTCGCATGGCCTCGGGGACAGGCTGCATGTCTTCAACCATGCCCGTCGCAGCGGACACCGCCAGCCGCAGGCTATCGAGGGCATCAAACGCGACCTCTTTGTCCTCCTGCATATCCTTGGAGTAGGCCAGCGGCAGCCCCTTCATGATCAAAACCAGGCTCTGCAGCGCCCCCGAAATGCGTCCAACCTTGGCCCGGCACAGCTCGGCGGCGTCTGGATTACGTTTCTGCGGCATGATCGAAGAGCCGGTTGTGAACCGGTCGCTCAGCGTCAAGAACCCGAATTGCGGCGTCACCCACAAAACGATTTCCTCGGACAGCCGTGACAGGTGCACGGCGCAGATCGTGGCCGCAGCTAGCGTTTCCAGCACGAAATCCCGGTCGGAGACTGAATCAAGCGAATTCGCCGTCGGCCGGTCGAAACCCAATTCCCGAGCCGTTTGCTCCCGGTCGATCGGAAAAGAGGTTCCCGCCAGCGCCGCTGAACCCAGCGGGCATTCATTGAGCCGCTGGCGGGCATCCTGCAATCGCCCCCGGTCTCGGCCGAACATCTCGACGTAGGCAAGCAGGTGGTGGCCGAATGTAACCGGTTGCGCCGGCTGCAAATGCGTGAAACCAGGCATCACGGTCGAGGCATGGGTTTCGGCTTTGCGGGCGAGTGCGAGCTGCAACCCGGCAAGCGCCCGGTCGAAAAGATCGAGTTGACCGCGAATGTAGAGCCGAAAGTCCGTTGCGACCTGGTCGTTGCGTGAACGGGCTGTGTGCAGCCGTCCGGCGGGTTCCCCGATCAGCTCCTTGAGCCGGGCTTCGATGTTCATGTGAACATCTTCCAAGGCCCGCGAATACTTGAAGCTCCCTGCTTCGACCTCGCCGAGGACCTGATCGAGGCCCTTGTCTATGGCCTCCCTGTCCCCATCTGTGATAATGCCAGTGGCGGCAAGCATCGCGGCGTGCACTTTCGAACCTACGATGTCTTCACGCGCCATGCGCTTGTCGAAGTCGATGGACGAATTGATCTGTTCCATGATTTCGGCAGGTGACATCTGAAAGCGGCCGCCCCACATTTGGTTTGCGTTACCGTCGGTCACGAATGTTTGCTCCGTTTTGCGTGGCTATTTGAGTGCGGGTTACGATAAGACCCCCGTACAAGGCGTATTGGATCAACGACCCGGGTAAGCTTCACGATGAATTCGAGTGAGCAGGAACGGCCGCGACGGATCTCGCCGTCGATGATCGCATGGATTGCATCCACGTTCGCCCTGATCGGTCTGGCAGCGGTATACTTCACTAGCAGCCGTCCTGACAACGCCGTCACCAGAATCGGAGCGGAAACAGCCGAGCGAACAGTTGGCCCCGCTGCCGATAGCTCCAAATCCGGCCTGTTGGCCTTCGTTCGCAAGCCCCAACCTACCGCGATGCCGGAGTTTCGTTTCACGGATGCCGACGGCAAGGAGATGACCCTAGCCGACTTCAAGGGCAAGACAGTCCTCCTTAACCTATGGGCGACCTGGTGCGGACCGTGCCGCGAGGAGATGCCGGGCTTGGACCGGCTTCAGGCGGAACTCGGCGGCGATAATTTCGAAGTCGTCGCCCTCAGTCTCGATCGCGGCGGCATCGAAGCTTCGCAGCGTTTTCTCGATCAGATCAAGGTTAAGTCCCTGGCGACCTATGTTGATGCAACAGGCAAGGCGAGCAAACCGTTGCGTGTCATCGGCATGCCAACAACGCTGCTAATCGATGCCGACGGGTTCGAAGTGGGCCGCCTAATCGGCCCCGCCGAATGGGATAGCACGGCAGCCAAGAAGTTGATCGAAGCAACGCTGCGGTGAAGATTAACCGGTGACCGCGCGCAATAGCCGTCCCACGATCCACAGCAAAAGCCGGATTAGCGCGCCAACCACAAGGCCGATCAACAACAACAGCATCGACTTCGGCGCCAGCTCACCGATAAGTGTTGCGTTCGCGGCATTCGAGAACGCCGGGAACCACAGCTCGATCTGACCGATGCAGAAGTTCAGCACTTCCCGGGAGTACCCAATCAGTGTCCCGAACCATTCGCGTTCGAACATCGCCAGATAAAAGTACGTGAACAGCGCTGCCATCAGCTCGACGAAGACGAGTATGACGGACGTCACAAGTGCCATCACGAGAGCGCCAAGCGCTCCGATGAACGAATAACTGAGTGACCGGTCTTCCGACATGAATTCTTCTCCTCGAACTTGTGCTCACCGGCTGCCTAACAATGCAACTTGGCAGAAATAATACTGGGTTTCTCCCTAGTCGGCCCGCCCGCAGGCTGATTGACAAGGTTGCGCTGCGCGGGTCTAAAGCGCCACAGCGGATGCAACCAATAAAAACGGACAGCAAGAATGAGTAACGCCGACCTGATCAAGACCATCGAAGACGCCTTCGACGCGCGCGACACGATCTCCACCGCCACCAAGGGCCCTGTGCGCGACGCCGTCGAAATGGCGCTGAGCCTTTTGGACGCGGGCCAGGTTCGCGTTGCCGAAAAAAGCGACAGCGGCGACTGGGCGGTCAATCAGTGGGCGAAAAAGGCGGTTCTGCTGTCATTCCGCTTGAATGGCAACGAGATCATCCCGTTCCAGAAAAGCGGCACCTACGCCAGCCGTGTGCACGGTTGGGACAAGGTGCCTTTGAAGTTCGGCGACTGGCTGCCCGAGCAGTTCAAGGAGGCCGGCTTCCGCGCCGTGCCTGGCGCCATCGTCCGCCACTCGGCCTATATCGCGCCCGGCGTCGTCTTGATGCCGGCCTTCGTCAACCT
>DAOUZE010000053.1 GCA_030665765.1 Filomicrobium sp. | reverse complement strand
TGGTTCTCGACCGTCCGATCACTCTCGACGGCAAGGGCAAGGCTCTGCTCGAAGGAAATGGCAAGGGTAGTGTCGTATCCGTGACCGGCAAGGATATCACTGTCCGAGGGCTCGATATTCGTGGCTCGGGCAGCCAGCATCCAAAAGTTGATGCCGGTGTGAAACTCGGACGGTCGGCTGAACGGGCTGTTGTCGAAAACAATCGCATCGTCGGCAATCTCTACGGTATCGATGTACGTGGCGCACACGACAGTACCGCCCGCGACAACATTATTGTCGGCCGCACTGATCGACGCATGAATGATCGTGGAAACGGTATCTATGTTTGGAATGCGCCGGGGACGCTCATCGAGGGTAACGACATCCGCTTTGGGCGCGACGGAATTTTCGTCAACTCTTCACACCGTGGTACATTCCGTTCAAACTTGTTTCGCGAGCTACGCTTCGCAGTTCACTACATGTACGCCAATGACAGTGAGGTGAGCGGTAACGTCTCGATCGGCAACCACCTCGGCTATGCGCTGATGTTCTCGAACAAGATCAAGGTGACGGACAACATGTCTCTGCGCGACAGGGAACATGGAATGATGTTGAACTACGCCAACAATTCCGAGGTGCGCGGTAATCTGGTGCGCGGCGGCACTCACGAAAAATGCACCTTCATCTACAATGCGCACAAGAACACCATCGCTGATAATCGCTTTGAAGGCTGCGCGATCGGCATCCACTTCACAGCAGGTTCCGAACGCAACCGGATCTCCGGAAATGCGTTCATCGGCAACCGCAATCAAGTGAAGTATGTGGGTTCAAAACACGTCGAATGGAGCAATGAAGGCCGCGGCAATTTCTGGTCGGACCATCCGGCATTCGACCTTGATGGCGATGGTCGCGCCGACGGTTCCTTCCGTCCAAACGACATGATGGACCACATCCTATGGTCGCAGCCAGCAGCAAAGTTATTGCTTGGTTCGCCAGCCGTCCAGCTGATCCGCTGGGGCCAGGCCGCTCTGCCAGCGATTCTGCCGGGTGGAGTGGTTGATAGTCATCCATTGATGCACGCGACCGATATCCCGGTGCCTGAGCATATCCTACAAATGGAGAAGGCGGCACGACCCGAGTGGCTAGAAAGGGGGACGCAAAATGCAGACGTTGACCCTGTCACAAGTCACTAAGGCCTTCGGCGGCACTATTGCGTTGGCGGACGCCTCGCTAAACGTGGCGCCCGGCGAGCGTGTCGCGCTCCTCGGTCATAACGGCGCCGGAAAATCGACGATGATGAAGATCATTCTCGGATTAATCCCAGCCGACGATGGCGATGTGGAGATTGTCGGTGCGAAACCAGGAAGCCATGCCGCCCGAGCCGTCACAGCCTACTTGCCTGAGAATGTCGCGTTCCATCCGTCTCTCACCGGGCTTGAGCAAATCCGCTTCTATCTCCGGCTTCGCGGAGAAGATCCAAGACTTGCTAAAAGCCTTCTCGATCGGCTCGGTCTGGGCTCGGCAGCCAGCCGCCGCATCGGCACCTACTCGAAGGGAATGCGCCAAAGGGTCGGGATTGCACAGGCTCTGATCGGTAAGCCCCGTCTCCTGGTACTCGACGAACCTACCAGCGGTCTCGATCCGGTGTCGCGGCGGGAAGTCTATGAGATTCTGGACCAATTGGCAGGAGAGGGCGCAGGCATTCTTCTGTCGAGCCATGCACTAACAGAGGTCGAGGCGCGCACCGATCGGATCGCAATTCTCAGCAAGGGAGTGATTGTTGCAAATGACAGTCTTTCAAATTTGCGCCGCCGCGCCGCACTTCCGATCCAGCTTCAAGTCACGGCTCATCCCGATGCAGTCGACGAGGTGGCACAGCGACTGGACGGCACCCGAATGAATGGGGCACGCGTCGATCTCACGTGTCGCGATGACGAGAAGCTCAACCGGCTAGGTCAAATCGCCGAGCTTGGCCAAATGATCGAGGATCTCGAGGTCGTCCCCCCAAGCCTGGAGGATCTCTACACGCACTTCAGTAGGAGGCCTGTGCAATGACTCGCACCATGGCTGCGGCGAACTCCGAATTCTGCATTTCCCTGCGCAACCGCTGGGTTGCGATTGCTGTTGTGTTGATGGCCTTATTCTCTTTTGTCCTGTCGGCCGCGGGAAGCGCTCCGACCGGGCAACTCGGCGTAGACAAGTTGTCGATTACGGTTGCGAGCCTGACGAGCTTGGCGGTCTATCTGGTGCCTCTCGTCGCGCTTTTGATGGCGTTCGATGCTGTCGCTGGTGAAATTGAACGGGGCACGCTGTCACTGATGCTGACCTATCCGGTCTCGCGTGCGGAGATCCTTGTCGGCAAGTTCATGGCTCATCTCGGGATACTGGCACTGGCGCTTGCGGTCGGTTATTCCATCGCTGCCGCGGTCGCCCTTTGGTACGACCCTCAGGCGAGCGATGGTATCCCGGCGTTGATCAGACTGTTTTGGAGTTCGCTGTTGCTCGGCGCCACCTTTCTTGCGCTTGGGTATGCAATTTCAGCCATTGCACGCCGTCCTGGTGCTGCTGCGGGTTTAGCTGTTGCGCTCTGGCTCGTGGCAATCGTCCTTTACGATTTGGCGCTGCTGTCCGCATTGGTGGCCGACACCAACGGCGCATTCACCAAGCAGGTCTTCCCCTGGCTAATCGTTGCCAATCCCGCTGATGCATTCCGCCTTTACAACCTCTCAGCCTCTGAAGCGACTATGGTCGCGACCGGAATCGGCGGAGCGGCAAACACGGTCCCGTCTTCCCAGGCTCTAGCATCCATGGTCATTTGGCCGGTCGTGGCCTTCTGTCTAGCAATCGCCGCTTTCAGGAGGGTGGTCCCATGAGACATCTTGTCCTCGTTCTTGCGTCCATGCTGGCGCTGGCTGCGTGCCGCAATGAATCCGACCCACTCCCCGGGTCAGTGGCAATGACAAGCGAGGCATTGGGCCACTACTGTCAGATGAACCTCTTGGAGCACCCCGGACCGAAGGCGCAGGTTCATCTTGATGGCATGCCGGCTCCATTGTTTTTCAGCCAGGTACGCGATGCGATCGCTTATTTGAGAATGCCGGAGCAGTCGCACGGAATCCGCGCGATCTATGTCTCTGACATGACAAAAGCCCCGAATTGGCAATCTCCGGGAATCGACAACTGGGTCCTCGCCGACAAAGCGGTCTACGTGGTTGGCTCGAAGTTAGTTGGGGGCATGGGCGCGCAGGAGTTAGTGCCATTCAGCAAGCGTTCCGCCGCCGAAGCCTTCGCCAACGCTAACGGCGGCGAACTTCGCTCGCTGACAGAAATCACCGATGAGCTGGTGCTCACACCAGTTGAGTTCGCTACGGACGAAAACGGAAACTTCGTTTCGCCTGATACGGCGTCGGCCAACTGAAGGACGACCGGAATGCCTGCTTTAAGCCGCCGACGTTTCCTGACGATATCCGCTGCGGCATGCAGTGGGCTTGCCGTCGGCAACACGGTACGTGCCGAGCCACTCACGAAATGGCGCGGTGTTGCGCTAGGGGCGGAGGCCACAATACTGCTTCGTCATCAAGATGCCGCCCGCATCATCGCAACAGCGCGCGCGGAGATCGAGCGGCTTGAAAAAATTTTCAGCCTCCATCGCAGCGATTCCGCACTGGTTCGGCTGAATAACTCGGGTTATTTGAGTGGACCACCGTTCGAACTCTTGGAGCTGCTTGGTTTATGCGGGACGATCCATACGGCGACTGCGGGCCTCTTCGAACCGACCATTCAACCGCTATGGGTGACGTATGCTGAGCACTACGCGACCGCGCACACGCCAAGCGAAGCCGCAATCCGGCGTGCACTGGATCGAGTTGGATGGCCAGGCGTCTCACTAAGCACTAATTTGATTTCCTTTGCGCGCCCTGGCATGGCGCTGACACTCAACGGGATCGCGCAAGGATACATCGCAGACCGCGTCGTCGCATTGCTGCGCGCTGAAGGCCTGTCGGACGTTCTCGTGAATACGGGCGAGTTGCGCGCGCTGGGCGGACATCCGGACGGCGGCGGCTGGCGTGTGTCGTTGCATGACGGCAAACACCGGCAAGAAGCCGTAACCGATCTACGCGACATGGCGCTTGCGAGTTCGGCGCCACTCGGCACCGCGTTTGATGCCGCCGGTCGGGTGGGCCATATCCTCCATCCAATAACGGGGCAGCCCGCCGAAATTAATTGGCGGTTGATCAGTCTTAATGGCCCAAGCGCTGCTCAGGTGGACGCACTGAGTACCGCGATGTGTTTGATGACACGCTCCGAGATCAACTCCGTTTTGGAAACGTTCCCAGAAGTTCGGGTTGCTTATCTTGGTTAGCAAACAGACCTGACCGCTCTGGACGGCCCGGGTCACAGGTCGACGCGGATTGGATCTTGCGGTTAGCGGCTCCTGATCTCGACCAGAGAGTGCGGCGCGCTGCCTTATACGGGCGTATTTTATTTGGCGGCGTATCTGGGATCGGTGACTTGCAGCGCGCGGAAGACCGGTTGCGCTTACTTGGCGCGGCTCGCCATCCATCGCCGGGCGCAGCGCATCATGCAGACCTCAAGAGGTTCGCCGGATTTGCTCTTTTCCGTGTAAACGATCTCGAGATCGTCCCGGCCGCCCTTCTGGAGCGGAATGACGCCAATCGTGCGAGTTTGCGCCTCGGACTCCATGGCCAGGACCTGGAAGCGGCGGCCTCGACTTACAACTTCGACCGAAGCTGTTTGCATGACTTTCCCTACATAACTAGCCGACCAAATAGCAGACCGTTATTTCATACTTGCTCGCGGCAAGTTCAAGGCGGTCTCAGGTTTTGCACTCAAAAACTGTTTCGGTGGATTGCTATTGCGATCGGCCAAGGCGCCTGGCGTCGGCCCGCAGATATGCAGGGGGCAACTCGGCCGACGCGCGCAAGAGCCTCATTTTGGTCAAGCCGTTGATGCTAGAGCGAAAGGGTCGGGTTGGTGGACAATCGATGTGTCGAGCATGCCCGCACGCGTATTTCTGTAAAGCATTGTATTTTCGCAATTAAAACAAATACGGAGACCAGCGTTGCTCTTCCGTACTGTGCGCGTAATCATCGCAATTACACTCTTGGTGGGCATCGGTTCTTGGCTCCTTGCCCCTCCGCAAAAATTCAAAGTATCGATCGCCGCTGGTCCTAGTACGGGTGAGGCCTACCGGTTGCTCAAAGCTTTGCAGACGGTCGCGCATCGTCACCATGATGACATCTCGATCGAGGTGTTCGAGACGCGCGGATCATTGCAGAGCATGAAGCTCCTCGCAGATAATCGCGTTAATGTCGCTGCTGCACAAGCTGATCTGATCGCAGATAGTACAGCCCGTATGATCTGCGAGCTGTATTCTGACATGTTCCAGTTGGTGGTGCGCTCCAACAGCGGAATAAAAACCTTCTCCGACCTGAAAGGAAAACGGGTCGCTCTGCCATTCAAGGAAACCGGCGAATACGAAGATTTTCTGTTTCTTGCAAAGCACTATGGCCTTGCAAGTGAGGACATTACGCTTTTGAGCGGGACTGAAAGCTCCGCCGATTGGCTTTTCATCAACGGCGACGCCGACGCAGTCTTTCGCGTTCGGGGGAGTGGCAATTCCTCGATCCTGAGATTGATCGAACAAGAAGATGTATCAATCGTTCCCATCATGCAGGCAGAGGCTCTGAAGTTGCGCAAGCCGGCGCTTCTTGCCGAGACGATCGCTGTTGGATCTTACCGCGGATATCCGCCGGTACCTCAATCCGATACGGTCACCGTCGCCTCGAAGCGACTACTTCTGGCCCGGGCGGACGTGCCTGATGCCATCATTTACAAACTCACGGCAACTCTCTTCGAAAACCGCCGTGAGCTAGTGGAACTCGATCCGCTTGCCGGCTTCGTCTCGCTGCCGCGCCGGTCAGTTGGAACACTCTTCCCGGTTCATCCTGGCGCGCAACAATTCATCGACCGCGACCAACCTTCGCTCATTCAACGCTACGCACCCGCCAGCGCGTTGGTGGTGTCCCTCACACTTTTGTACCTTTCCTCGTCACTTCAATTCTCGGCCTGGCGACGCCGCAAGACGATGGCGCAATACAACCGCGGTCTTCTTCAGCTGGCAGAAGCAGCACGCGGGGCAACCAATCATTCAGAGCTCCAGCAATGCCAAATGGAGTTGCTGGGATTCGTTGAGCAAGTCGTCGGTGCCGGCGAAGCCGGTCAAGTCAGCACAGCCGATATGGCGCTCTTCGACAAAGCCTACAAAGCCGCGGAAGAAGCAATTCAGATGCGCCGCACACAATTGGACAGCGCTCTTTTCCGTTTCGAACGTGCTTGAAGAAGGGTCGGGGTCCAACAAATGTTGAAACAATTTTCAAGAAGCATGGTGGGGAATGCGTAATCGCTGGGCGGTCTCGTTAGCGTGTCTTGCAGTGCTCTTGTTGCTCGCTGGTTCCATTGCTGTTGAGTATTACAGGTCTCACAGCAGCATCACTACTGCGTTCACAAGGTTGAGGCTCGTGCATGAGTTGCGTGCTACAGCTCTACATGACTTGTTGACGTCGCTGCAGACGGAGCTCGAAGCACTTCGACTAAACACGGAGTTGAAAACAGCGCTCGCGGAATTGCGGTCTGGTTGGCAAGAAGCTGGTGCACACGCTCCGCAAGCTTTGAAGCGTATCTACCTGAAGCAGGCTACGGGATCTGCGGGCGACGCTTCCGGGTTGGCCACATCATCAACGACCCAAACCTACCAACGCGCTCACCAATCATTTGACCCCTGGGCCAGTCAATTCCTTCGGCATTTCGGATACTATGATATTTTCCTCTTAGATCCCGCGGCAAACATCATCTACTCCCAGGCTAAGGAAAGTGACTTTGCCGACAATGTCCTGGAAGGCAAACTCGCCCGAAGCAACTTCGCTGCGCTTGTTCGCAAGTTGGTGGCAAAGCCCCATCGAATCGCATTCACAGACTTCGCAAGATATTCCCCCAGCAATGACGCACCGGCCGCTTTTGCCGGAGTCTCAGTGCTGGATTCAACTGGAGACGTTTCAGGCTACGTTGTCGTGCAATTGCCCCGCGAACCGCTTGAGCAGGTCATGCTGCAGTCCGATGGTCTCGGTGAAACCGGAGAGACCTACGCTGTTGGGCCGGACAAGCTGATGCGCAATCAATCCCGTTTCAGCAAGACCTCGAGCCTGCTCGTGACGAGAGTCAAAACAAAGGCCACACGACAAGGACTGTCTGGGAAGAGTGGAAGCGGAATCATCCAGGATTATCGTGATGTGCCGGTGCTTTCAGTTTGGGCGCCATTCTCGTTCGGCAGTGTGTCCTGGGTTCTGATTGCTGAGATTGACGAGGCGGAAGTGCGGCCAACGCCATGGTGGCAAAACTTGATGCAATTCGCAAAACTCGGCGGTCATGCAAGCGCAAAGGCCGATGAAAGGGCCACGAGCTCCGCCCAGCGGTGACGAGCCACGCAAACACGCATCGGCTTGGATGTTGCTTCAATTGACTTCAACGCAACCAGTCTGAGCCGGGTCCGTCGTACACTACCGTCAGTTTTGAACGGGCATCGAATAACTCGCGCCACGCGATCCATCACGTGGCCAGCGGGAGGTCACCGTTTTCAGCCGTGTGTAGAAGCGCACGCCTTCGGGGCCATGCATGTGGTGGTCGCCGAACAGTGAGGCTTTCCATCCACCAAAGCTATGGTAGGCAACCGGAACCGGAATAGGCACATTGACACCGACCATCCCGGCTTGAACACGGCTGACGAATTGGCGGCCGGCCTCGCCGTCACGGGTGAATATCGCTGCACCGTTGCCAAATTCATGGTTGTTGACAAGGTCCAAAGCGTGCTCCGGATCATCGGTGCGCACGACCGATAACACCGGGCCGAAGATCTCTTCTTTGTAGATCCGCATTTCAGGCGTGACATTGTCGAAGAGGCAAGGGCCGAGGAAATAGCCGCCCTTGTAGCTTTCATGCTGCACACCGCGTCCATCAACCACCAGTTCGGCACCTTCGCTCAAGCCAGTCTCGATGAAGGATGTCACTTTCTTATAGTGTTCGGAGGTCACCAGTGGGCCCATTTCCGCCTCGGGGTCGGTCCCAGGGCGGACCTTAAGCCGGCGCGCCTGCTCGGCTATCCTCTCGACCAGGGGGGTGGCGATATCGCCAACGGCCACGGCGACAGATATGGCCATGCAGCGTTCTCCGGCAGAGCCGTAAGCCGCGCCCATCAGGCCATCAACTGCGGTGTCGAGATCCGCGTCCGGCAACACGATCGCATGGTTCTTGGCTCCACCCAGGGCTTGAACCCTTTTGTTATGGGCGATCCCTCCGGTTTGGATGGCTTTGGCAACTGGGGTCGAACCAACAAAACTAACCGCGGTTACATCTGGGTGTTCCAATAAGCGTTCGACAGTTGGTCGGTCGCCGTTAATGACGTTGAACACCCCCTTGGGCAGTCCGGCTTCATACAGGAGGTCGGCCAGTATCAGCGCTGCCGACGGGTCCTTTTCGGAAGGCTTGAGAACGAACGTGTTTCCGCAGGCGAGAGCGACCGGAAACATCCACATCGGCACCATGGCGGGAAAATTGAATGGCGTTATGCCAACGCATACGCCGAGTGGTTGGCGAACCGCCCAGCTGTCCACCTCAGTTCCAACGTTCTCGGTGTAATGCCCGGCCATGATATGCGGAATGCCGGTTGCATACTCGACGACTTCAATGCCCCGCATGACTTCACCAGTTGCATCCGAGAGAACCTTGCCGTGCTCCTCGGTAATAACAGCGGCGATGTCGCTCTTATGCTTCTCCAGCAACTCAAGATAGCGGAACATCACCCGTGCACGACGAATTGGCGTTGTTCTCGCCCATTCGGGAAACGCTTCGCGTGCCGCTGAAACCGCCCGGTCGGTCTCGTCCCGTGCGGCGAAACTGACCTGCTTTGTGATTTCTCCGGTCGCGGGATTGCGCACCGGTCCGAGCCGCTCGCTCGTGCTTGGCACCCGCTCGCCGCCAATGTGATGTCCGAGAATTGTCACGGCAGTTTCCTCTAGCTTTGGATCTTTTCTTTCAGGGCTTGTTATAAGTATTTTCGTCAGTGCGTTCGCCGGTTGCGTAAGGTTCGAGCAGTGTTTGGACCTAGCCTCCCACATTGTTCTTTGCAATCTTGCTTTCCAAATCCCGTCCACTTGCGAAGGAACAAAGCTCAACCTTCAACCTTCAGATGTCTCTACTTCGTTGACACGGTCGGCGCGGGCAGACCCTTGATCCGCACATTAACGCAGGCTGGGAGACCGGAGTGAAGTGCCCTAGAGAGCGCGTCGTCGAGCTCATTCAGATCGGTAACGTATTCCCCATGACCGCCAAGGCCGACCACAGCCAGATCGTAACGTGCGTCGCTGAGCTGACAGCCAATCAACCGTTCTGGACCATAATCCCGCAGCTGGATCTGATGCTCTGCATTCCAGCACCGATCATTTCCGATGACTACAACGAAGGGCAGTTTCTCCCGCACGGCTGTTTCGAATTCGGCGAACTGAAAGCCGACGGTTCCATCACCCATAAGCGCGAAGATAACCGCATCCGGCCGCGCGCAGCGTGCCGCCAGAGCATAGCAAAGCACACCGCCAATGGCACCCGCCGTTCCATTGATGACCCGCTCATCAGCCTCCAGAGCTGCTTGCGCCCACTGCCCGAACTCCCCACCGTCGCAAATCAGTACAGACTGTGGTGTGCTTTCAATTTGGCGCTGCACCGCCGCACACAGCGTCAGCGAAGTGATCTCTTTGTCAGCGCTCGTCGGAGGAGCCGTATAGCTTCGAACCCGGATTAGCTTCTTCGCCGCATCAATCCACGAACTCCGATCAGGAGGCGTGCCCGGCGCGGTGCTCAGCGCCTTGGCGACCGCACCGGGCTCGGCTTGAACAGCGCGGATCAGTTTGTCAGCGAGATTGCGGGAAGCCATCTCGCATGCGGACTGCTCTGCGTCCACGACAATCCATTTGCGTTGAGGTCCGAACTTCTCGTCGGAGCCAAAGCTGAGCGTGAAGTCGACGCGTTTGCCGAGACAGAGGATCAAGTCGGATTTCGCCAGAACCTGGGCAATAGCCCCGAGTGAAGGATCGTTCAGACCTCTTGGGCTTTCCATGGCAATGACTGGAACGCTCAGCGCCTTTTCGAGGGCCTCGAGTTGGTCAGTGGCTCGCGTCCGGTTGAGGGCTGGACCGGTAAGAACGACCGGTGCTGCTGCAGCGGCAAAAGCATCTGTGATCGCAGCCAGCTCGGCCTGTCCGGGCAGAGAAGGGTCGCTTTGCGCCGAAAAGTCCAACTCAACATCCGGGGCGTTGACGGTTGCCTTCAAGACATCGAAGGGCAGCGCCAAATGAACCGGACCTGGCCGGTCGGAGCGCGCCACGCGGATCGCATTGGCCGTCTCCACCGCGACGTTTTCGACAGACGTTAGCCGGCTCGCCAGCTTGGTCAATGGCGCCGACACCGCGACTTGATCGAGCTCCTGAAATGCGCCACGGCCATCTTGAGAAACGGGAGCGTCACCGGACAAAAGCAGCACCGGACTTTCGGAACCAGTTGCTGTATAAAGCGGCCCTAGCGCATTCCCAAAGCCGGGAGCGGCAGTGACCAGTGCGACCCCGATCTCGCCGGTCAACTGAGCCCAACAATCGGCCATAAAAACAGCCGACGCTTCATGCCGGGTATGAACGATCGCGATGCCCGTGTCGATGAGGGCATCGTAGACCGGCATGATCTGGTTGCCTGACAAAGTAAAAATTCGCGAGACCCCGGCCTTCACCAAAGTCTGCACCAACAAATCCGCGCCTCTCATGGAGTCGTTGTCCTCATACTTGTTTTGATCTGATGGGTTCGATCCGTCCAGGATTGCCAGAGTTGCTTAAAACCCGCCAAGGTGGGGCAGGGTTGGCAACCGTCCGCTCGCCCAAGTGGTGATGTAAGCCCTCGAACCCAATCCTTACACAGCATGTCTTTCATTTTACAGCTTCCCGTCAGCAAAGGTTCGCACGGTTCGACAGGCGCAAGCGGCATCGTCGAAAGCCTCACTCGGTCAGCGGTAAAGATAAATCGGACTCGACCAAGCTTTGTGCCCATCGACCTGGGAGACACGCACGAAGACCGGCGTGTCTCCGCTTTCGGCAACCGGGACGCTCATGCGATGCGTGAGATGAACCTCATGCGGCGCATCGGGCAACCGGTAGAGCTTGAGCGCACGGTCTAGACCTCCAGCCTCAAAGACTGTGTCCATGATTCCAATATCGCGGATCTCAAGACTGGCCGAAACGTGCGCCGTCTCGATGGAGATTTCCCCGGACGCCGCTTCTTCCAGCCAAAGGTCGATACCGCAGGTGTTACCAGTCGTTACAGCTTTCCAACTCACCGCCTCTTCGGACTGCGAACGAATACCCCAATCGAGGTTCCAGTTGTTGAACATCTCTGCCCGTCGAATTGAATTGCCGTTGACCTTCAGAGAACCGTCCCAAACGGTGGTCCGTGCCCGTCCACGGTACTCCGCACCCTCCATGGTAACCCGTATGCGTTGCCCCAGATCTTTGGCCACAAACGGTCGCACCGTCTCGATTAGGTCGCCGCCGCGGAAGATATCGAGCCTCTGGATTGGCGCCGATCCGACAACCTGGACGCTGAGGTCGACCCGCTCGTCGGTAACGCGCGCGATATCCCCCATAATGAGCTTGCGTACCATTGAGGTCTCTGCCGCAGCCTGGCCTCCGTTCGTCAAGAGCAAAGCCGCGTCGCTCTCGGTCGCAATCGAAACGTCGAGCAGTATACGGTTGCCCGTGGTGGCGTAGTGATGCCGGCGTCGCATCGCTTCAAAAATCGCGTCGCGGTCGAGACGTGGTGCGAGGAAGCAAGTCAATCCGCCCTGGCTGCCGAAGAAGCTGGCGCCGGGGTATGAGGCGCCAGGTCGCCCCTTGTGTCCATCCGAGTTTCCAACGATGCCGATACGGTATCCCTTCTCAAGCGCATCCCTCACGATCCACTCGAATGTGCCCCAGTCCGAATGCACCTCAACGGCGGTTTCGAGGGTCTCGTCATGGGCGTAAGTGATATCCGCATAGCGCCCGCCGACGTGCGCCATCACCACGCAGTCCTTGCCCTTGAGCTTCTCAAACAGCAGGCCTGCCGTGTGGGCGTCCTCCTCCTCGTCGACCATGTCCGTTGGATCGGCGATTTGCGCGTGGCTGGAGCGGTGGATGGTCTCCCCCTCGTGCCGGTAGTGTACGTTGCGGTCGCCGCCGACAGCAGTATTCGCCGACCACTCGTAGCCTGGGATACAGACGAATTCACCGGGCTTGTCGAGTTCCGCGGTGAGCCCGTTCAAGTCCTTCCAGAAGCTTCCGGTAATCTGGAAATCGTTACCTTGGTGACCCATGACGTCGAGGAACGCACGGTCGCGGCCGAAGCAGAAGTATTCACGCGCCGTATTGGTGCCGAGCGTTTCGTTCGACTGGCCGTGAGTATCGCCCCAGAAGTGGAGCAGTGCGTTCGCACTCGCGTCGGCGATGGCGCAGATCGGGTTCGAGCGGCACAACACCTCGCCGGCATCGTCGCGCACAATAACGACCGCTTCGCCGGGTTCGGAAAGACGTAGCCCGTCGACGGTGGTTGCAAATTCGCCCGGCTGGCAGGCGACCGTCTCCGGTAGCCCGGAGAAATCCGCCTGTTCGCATGCGAGATGCAACCTGTCGCTCATTTTGTCCGAAGGGTTGCCCCAAGCATCGTTAGCTTTGATACGGAGTTTGAACGGCGACCCGGTGCGGACCAGTGTCGGCATGACCGCATGCCAGTCGACACCCGGTCCCGGCACGACGCTGATCTTCGGGCTTTCGGGAAGCGCAACGTAATCGTAAGTGGCAATTACGTCGGTGAAGACACGAAACTCGAACAATTCCTCGCAGAATGTCTGCATCCTGATCCCAGGAGATCCCTGGCGACGGTCTCCAAAGCGGATGGTGATGGTGTCGCCGGGCGCTAGGAAGTGCTTCATGACGCCGATGTAGAGCGATCGACTCCACGGCCGGATATTGCGCTTGAATTCCCAACGGGCTTCGAGCGTAGCGCCGTTGGAGGCCTCGACCGTCGTGTATCCGGGGGCCGTGGGATCGTCGAATTGAACCGGGCCGAAATCGGTTGCAAAGCGGAAGCCGATTTTGATTGAACCAGTATCGTCTAGGCCGAACTCGCCGGCGGTATAGACCAACGTAAAGCTCGTATAGGAACCCGCTTCTGCAGGGCCGGCGGGCAGTAGCGTTGCGTGACCCATGAGCTCGGGCCGATATTCTGAATAAGGCACTGGTTCGCACTTCCTCCTGAAACGCTCGTGGCCAGCGTGCAGGCCCGCGCCGTTGTTTCGTATGTGTTGTTTTTGCGTCCGCGTCCGCCCCATCGCGGCACGGATCAATCCTTTGACGCAAACTTCAAGCCTGATGCCGCGGAGCGCTGATGCAGACCGGTTCGAATAAGCGCGCCGATGGTGATCAACGTCACCGCCCAGAAGAACCACGTAATCCAGCTGCGGAACAGAATTTGCGGATCCCCATTCGACATCAGCATCGCCTGCCGGAAGTTATCTTCGAGCAGAGGTCCAAGGATGAAGGCGATGAGGAAAGGCGCCGCCGGAATATTGTTGCGCATCATGAAGTATCCAAGCCAGCCCATCCCGAACATGACAATGATGTCGAACACATTGTTGTTCACGGCGTAGACGCCGAAGACGCAGAGAATGAGGACCGACGGCATCAGTACCGAGCGCGGCACGTCGACGATGTAGCGGAATAGCCGTATGGCCACGCTACCGACGATCAGCAGCAGTACCGAACTGATGATCAAGCCGAGGAACAGCGCGTAGACGATGTTGGCGTTGGCGACGAACATCATCGGGCCGGGCTGCAGTCCATGCACCATGAACGCGCCGATAACAATTGCGGTGATAACGTCTCCGGGCACGCCGAGCGCCAACAGCGGGATCAGTGTCGCGCCACAGACACCGTTGTTGCCAGCTTCCGAAGCCGCAACGCCTTCTATCTCGCCTTTGCCGAAATTTTCTTTGTTGGGCGAACGACGCCGCGCCTCACTGTAGGACAAGAAGGCTGCAGGGGCCGCGCCGATACCAGGAATACTGCCGAGGATCACACCGATAAAACTGCCGCGGATGATGGAACGGAAGCTTTTGCGATACTCCGCGAACGTTACGTGTTGCTCTCCAAGGGCGCGCACGGTGCCTTTGCCGCCGCCTGGATGCCAGACGTAGGAGAGGATCTCCGGAATTGCGAACAATCCGATCAGGACCGCGATGAAGTTCAACCCGCCCATCAGGTTGGGATCGTTGAAAGTGAAGCGATTGGTGCCGTACACTAAATCCAATCCGACCGTCGCTAGAAGCAGGCCGCATACAGCCGATAAAAGCCCCTTGATGAGACTATCCCCGGAGACGCCGGCGATGATCGTCAGCGAGAACAGGATCAACGTGAAGAACTCAGGCGGACCGAAGCTCAAAGCGAACGAGGCAAGCCAGCCCGCGAATAAGATGAGCGACATATTCGAGATCACGTCCGCCGTGCATGAGGCATATAGCGCCATGCCGAGCGCTTTGCCCGCCTGCCCGTTTTCGGCCATCGGATAGCCATCGAGGATAGTTGCGCTTGAGGCCGGTGTGCCAGGTGTCTTGATCAGGATTGCGGGAATGGAACCGCCGAATATCCCACCCTTGTAGACACCCAGCAAAAGCAGAATGCCCGTTATCGGTTGCAGCGCGAATGTAAACGGCAGTGTCAGGGCGACCGCCATTGTCGCCGACATTCCCGGGATCGCGCCTGCGACCACGCCGATCACTATTCCTGAAGCTAGGGCGAAAAAGCTCTCAAAGTTGGCGACCAGTGGCCATGCCGCGGCGAGATTGTCGAACAGATTCATGGCAGCGTAAGGAACCTTCCTTGTGGCACGGCTACTCCGGCGACGTGGCTAAAGAAGGCGTAAAGCAGGAGTGGTAAGACCACCGCGACGACGAGGGACGTTACTGGGCGCGGTGAAAACACGATTACGGAGAAAGCGGCAAATGTGATCATGCTTGCCAGAACCATTCCCAGGATCGGAGTGGCAACAACCAAGCCCACCATGAGAACCGCCATAGCCAAAAGGCGCGCCCAACCATGGATCAGTTCATCTCCTATCCCATCGCCATTCCATGTCTCATCCGAAGCGGAAACCGGCCGGTCGATCAACCGGCTTGCCACCAGAACGACCCCTAACGCAACGATCATGTAGGCGACGATCGTAGGCCAGAAGGTTGGCGCTAACACCAACGCTCGTACATTGCTTGGAGAAGACACGTGATCGGGGATCGCGACCGTGAGCAGCATCACGCCAAATGCGATGATGCCGATACCAAGCCAGATGTCCTTGTTATTGAGATTCATATGCGACGCGACACGCTGGTAGGAGAGCTTCAGGGGAGATCTTTCGGTTTGCATCTTGCCGGCCGCGAGTGCGAGGCAACGATGCAGTAAGAATGGCGGTCGTTAGCCTGCGGCCGCCATTCTTTTTTCAGCAAATGGTCAACCTTCGACCCGCATGCCGAGATCGTCGACGAGTTTACGAAACACTTCGTACTGATTCTGAATGAACTCCTTCGATTCAGCCGGGTCCATCAGCCGGATCACCGAACCACGTGCCGTCATTTTATCGAGGAAGCCCTGATCGGCAGTAGCAGTCTTCAACCAGGCCCCCCACTTCTCTTTAACTTCATCAGGCAGTCCCTTCGGACCGGCAATGCCGGACCAGCCGACGAGCTGATGCAGACTTGGCTTACCAAGATCTGCGGCCGTCGGCGCATCGAAGCCTGGCACCGGCTCCTTGGTCGTTACCATTAGTGGACGCAGCTGCTTGTTTGCAACGAAGCTCGCCAACGCCGATGAGTTGGTGCAGATGAACGTTGCCGTTCCC